>JAUWNT010000025.1 GCA_030612495.1 Candidatus Aminicenantota bacterium | reverse complement strand
TGTAAAGGCGAATGCTTATGGGCATGGCTTAAAGGAAATTATTAATATAACAAAGAATTTATCTATTATTGATTATTATGCTGTGGATTCTGTATATGAAGCACTTTTAGTTAAGAAAATTGATGGCAAAAAGAAAATATTGGTTATTGGGTGGGTTGATAATAAAGAATTGGAAGATCTGATTCTAAACGGGATTGAGGTTGTAGTCCCTTCTATTCAATATTTAAAGAAGGTAGATGAGATTTCTAAAAGGGCTAAATCTAAAGCAAAAGTTCATATAAAACTGGAAACAGGAACCTCAAGGCTTGGCATGGAGCCTGATAAGTTGTTGGACCTTTTTGAAAGGACTGAATATGAAAATCTTGAAATAATCGGTGTATATTCTCATTTTGCAAATATAGAAGATACAACTGATCATTCTTATGCTCAATATCAATTGGGGGTTTTTAACAAAATAATTTCGAAAATAAAGAAGAAAAATATATTAAAACATTTTTCCTGTTCAGCATCTACACTTCTTTTCCCTGAAACATACTATGATATTGTAAGGCTTGGAATATCAGCTTATGGGTGCTGGCCTTCAAAACAAACATATGTATCTTTTATTGAACAAAATAAGAGAAAGATAGAGTTAAAACCCGTATTAAGCTGGTATGCAAAGGTAGCTCAGGTAAAGAGTATAGCTAAAGGGGATTATATTGGCTATGGATTGTCTTACAAAACTTTTACTAACTCAAAGATTATTGTGATTCCTGTTGGATATTATGACGGATATGATAGAAAACTTTCAAATATTTCAAATATAATTATAAATGGAGTAAAAGCGCCTGTAAGAGGAAGAATTTGCATGAATATGTTTATGGCTGAGGTGACACACATAAGAAATATTAATGAGGGAGATAAAATAACACTTATTGGTGAGGATATGGGAGAAAGAATTGATGCAGATTATTTAGCAGATTTAGTAGGAACAATAAATTATGAAATCCTTTCGAGAATAAACCCTTTACTTCCCAGAACTGTTATCTAGTTATTTTTATTGATTTAGATTCTATTTATATTGTGAAGGATGAAATAAATTTACAATAAGCAAAAGGGCAGTTGCAAATGATAGAGCTGCTACGAAAGTAGAAACCCCAGAAATTCCAAGAAGAGGTAAAAAGATTGAACCTGCAAAAAATGATCCTATAGCACCTCCAAGGTGGTCGGATCCATCAATTATACCAGCGGTTTTACCTGTTTTTCCTTGCTTTTCCAAATAGAGGTTTAGAGATAAAGGGAATATTGATCCAATTAACATTCCAACTCCAGCAGTAAATAAAAAGATTACAATTTTATTTATTGTATAATATTTATTAAAAAAATTTGTTAATGGGAGGAATGATAATGAGACTAAAGCAATTAGGATCTGAATAAGGCAAAGAATTATTACTTGTGTTTTTTTTGAAATTCTTTTTTTATTTAAGATATAATTTGAAATAAAAGCTCCTATGGGTAATCCAAGCATAAATAAAGCAATAATAAACCCTATTAATTGGTAAATATATCCGAAACTTTTTTGAAAAGAGTAGATTATTAAAAACTCAATAGACATACCAGCAAATCCACCATTAATAACAGATATTATTATATCAAAATGTGAGTTGTATTTTTTCTTGATGGAATTAAATTTTATAAATAACAATATTAAAAACGAAATTGAAATAATTAATATTAATATATCTAATTTTAAATTTTCGAGAAAGTTAAAGAATTTTCCAGTATTAATTCCTGTAATCCATCCTAAAATTTTATTGAAGTAGAAGGTTGAAATTGGGCGATCGTCAGTATTTATCTCTTTATTTATGTGAGCATTAAGTATATCTTTTATAAATTTTGTTTTCTCTTTCGGGTAAATCGACTTGAAGATTAAGCTAAGTTTTTTAGGTTGAACTCCTGTTTTTTTATAACGGATTGCAAGGATTTCAGGTGAATCAGTAATATTAACATGAGATTTTGATGCGAAAAAGAAATTTTTTGTTCCAGGTGCTATAACAACATAAGGGAAAACTTTTTTTAGAGTATTGTATATTGAAGCTGTGTAAGCAGTTACTATTCCATAAGCATAGTTTTCAGATGATGTAATCCTAAAAGCAAGAATTCCATTTTTTGTCAATATCTTTGATATGTCCTGAAAAGACTCTAATGTATAGTATCTGTTTAAGAGGATTGTGCATGGTTCAGGCATGTTTATAAATACAATATCAAATAGAG
Source organism: Candidatus Aminicenantota bacterium (assembly GCA_030612495.1). Classification (GTDB taxonomy): domain Bacteria; phylum Acidobacteriota; class Aminicenantia; order UBA2199; family UBA2199; genus JAUWNT01. The sequence goes on along the minus strand of JAUWNT010000025.1, from coordinate 17,176 downwards.
ATGTCTGTGATTTCTTTTTAATGATGTTTTTTATAAATCTTCTTCCATCCTGAACTTGAATTGAAAATCTGTTGTCTGAAAAAATTTTTTTATAAGACTCAGGAAGGTACTTTTTTATTGTTTTAATTAATAATGGGTCAATTTCTATTGATATAAGTTTTTCGATTTTGAATTTTAATAGATGTTTTGCTAGTCCACTAATTGCTTCTCCAATAACTAAAATTCTTTTGGGGTTTTTGTGTTGAGAGATTATATGAGATGCTAATATTGTGTTGTCGGTTTCTTCTGGGAATATAGATGAAAACTGACCATTTACATATAGATTAGATTGCTCGTAAGTTCTCCCAAGTTCAATGTTTTGATATTTTGAATCAGTTGAGAATATGAGAGTTGAATTTGAGAAACTTTCCCATCTCTTTTGAACTGTGATTTTGTCAAATTTAGCATTTCCATACGGAGTTAAAGAAAAAATATAAACAAAGATAATCAATACAATTATTGAGGATATTAGATGATATTTTAATTTTACACTTGCAATTTCAAGAATAATAAGTAGGGGAATTACTGAAAATGAGATAATTAAATAGGAGTTAAATCTTCCTATGAAAAAAAAACTTATAAGTATTCCTCCAAGAAGCGAACCTAAGGCTTCAAAAATATAAATGTTTGATATATTTGTGACTTTCTTTATTTTCTTTGTGGTTTTAACTGTTTGTAATCTTGCTGCATTAGGAAATGTGAACCCAATAAAAAAGCTAAATGGAAGGATAATTAACCCGGAGTAGATAAATACTTTAAAAAAATTAATATATGTACCTGCAGGAGTGCCACTTATGTAATAGAGGTTTCTTATAATTGTAATTGTTAATGGAGATATCAGACACATAGCTATTACTGAACAAATGAATAATTTCATTACATTTTTAATTCTGTCAGAAATGTATCCACCAAACAAAGCGCCTATAAAAATTCCTACTAACCAGTGTGCAAGGGAGATACCCAGGATAGTTTCATTTCCAAGAACCACAACAACCAATTCTCTTAAAACTATTGTCTGAGTAATAATGGAGAAAAAACCAAGGAAAAAATATATAGTCATAAAAAATAATGGATATAATCTTTTGTTCTCATGATTCATAGAGTCTTTAATTGCTTTCATAGAAATAAATTTGATTTTTATTTACTCTATATAAATTTTAAATTTAGACTTTTTTGTCAAATAAGATCTGGAGTCGATTTTCATTCTATTTCAAACAGAATGTGGTTTGCAAGTATATTTTCTCCTTCATTTACTCCGATTTTTTTTATTATACCTGATTTAGGAGCTCTTATCTCATTCTCCATTTTCATTGCTTCATGTATTAGTATAATATCACCTTCATTAACTTTATCGGTTACATTATAAAATATTTTTTTTATATTTCCAGGAATAAAGCTTTTTGATATTCCTGATTTTTGTGAGCTAATGGGTTTATGCTTATAATAGAATAAAGAATCGATTTTTAATAGAGAAGCGGGAAAGTATTCGTTGTTTACATATATTCCAGAGGGATAACCTTCATTGTTTTTTATAATTTCAATTTGATATAGTTTGTTATTTATAAAGAAGGATTTTGTTTCCTCCTCATCATATTCACCAATTAATAGGTTTAAGTTTTTTTTATTTATTTTTATATTTGTTTCAGAATGAAATGTTGCATTATTTGCAATTTCAACACTAAAATTTTTTTTATCCAATTGAAATTTATATTTCATATCTCACCTCAATATCTGCTTAATAATTTTTTTGAAAAATCCAGGTTGTTTCATTTTTTCAAGTTTAGCTTTGTAATTCTTCTTTCTATTTTGTATATGAAATTCAGCTGAAAGTAAAGCACATGCAATTAAAACCTCTTCTTCTGTTTTGGGTTTTTTCAAAATTTCATGTTTAAGATTAAGGAAATCAATAATTGTTTTTCCTTGTTTTAGACTCTCATTATCAAGTAAATTTTTCAGAAAATTTAGGTTTGTTCTGATTCCTCTTATTATAATATTATTAAGAAAGTGCCTCATATTACTTATAGCAGTTTCTCTTTGTTGTGTAAAAGTTAAGATTTTTCCGATGTATGGGTCATAAATTGGAGGAACTTTTGATCCAGTGTAAAGATGGGTTTTAAAAATATCTCGTAAAGTTGAGTAATGGAAGAATTCAGTTATAGTACCTGAGGATGGTTGGAAATTGTTATCGGGATTTTCTGCCATAAGAGATACAAGTAAAATTTTATGATCAGGTTTTACTATTTTAACTCCATTAACATTGTGTAATAATTCGCCTCTTGAAATTGCAAATTGTTTTTTTATAAAATTTGATTTTATATGGATTTCAGGGATCATTGTGTTTATCTGGAATGTGGGATTTATTTCTGAAAAATAGGCATTATCATTTTCTACTATAAATTCAATATAACCAAGCCCCATATAATTGATTTTTTCGATTATTTTTTTTGAATTTTCATACATAGATTGTCTTAAATTTTCTGAAACATTTACAGAAGGGGATTCTTGAAATATTTTTTGAAACCTCCTCTGAACTGAAGATTCAATCTCAGGAAGGAAAATAATATTTCCCTTAATATCTCTTATAAATGGAATTTCTATTTCATGAGCATAAGGCAGGAACTCTTCTACAAATATCCCATTTTTCTGATATTTATCTCTTTGCATTAGTGCATTTATTTTATCAATCGCATCTTTTCTATATTCAGCTATTACAATTCCATTTCCGCCGGAGCCTTTTATGGGTTTTATAATTAGAGGGAATTTTAAGTCATGCGAAATTGATTCACTCTCTAAAGAACTTGTTATTGGATTTGAGTGATTAAGAGTTTTAATTCCAAGATTTTCTGTAGTTTTTAAAAGTTCTATTTTATTTTCAACGATTTTCAAAACTTCATATTCAGGACCTATAAAGTTTATGTTATTATCTCTGCATAATTTCGAGAATTCTGGTCTCTCGGAAAGAAAACCATACCCTGGGTGTATGTAATCAACTTTTAATTCAATTGCCTTTTCAATGATTGAATTCAGATCCATATAACTGTCTTCTAATTTAGAAGAGTAAAATTTGTAACTCTTGTCAGCAAGTTTAACTGGTAATGAAAGAGAATCAGCAGGTGAGTAAAGTAATATTGTTTCAAGTCCTATACTCTTTAAAGAATATAGAATATCAAGAGCAATAACACCTCTATTTGGAATGAGTACTTTTTCTTTTGGAGTTCCTAGCATTTTTTCTCCTTAAAGAGGAATGTTCCCATGTTTTTTGGGAGGATTCTTTATGTTTTTATTTTCTAAAGATTCAAGTGCTTTTATTAATAAAGGTCTTGTTTCTGTTGGCATAATTATATCGTCAATATATCCAAAGGAAGCAGGTGTTTTTGGATTTGCAAATTTTTCCTTATATTCTTGGATAAGTCTTTCTCTTAAAGTTTCAGGCTGTTTCGCACCTGAGATATCCTTTTTAAATATTATATTTATTGCTCCTTGAGGTCCCATAACAGCTATCTCTGCTGTGGGCCATGCATAAACTATATCAGCTCCTAAATGTTTTGAGCTCATAACAATATATGCTCCTCCATATGATTTTCTTGTAATTACAGTTAATTTTGGAACAGTTGCCTCTGAGTAAGCATAGAGCATTTTTGCACCATGTTTAATTATTCCTAATTCTTCCTGGTCTTTCCCGGGTAAGAACCCAGGAACATCAACAAAGCTTACTAAAGGTATGTTAAAAGCATCACAAAATCTTATAAATCTTGAGCCTTTTAGAGATGCATTTACATCAAGAGTTCCAGCATATACATCAGGGTTGTTTGCAATAATTCCAACAGTTTTCCCTCCAAGCCTTGCAAAGCCAACAATTAAATTCTTAGCATAATTTTGATGAACCTCAAAGTATTCGTAATCATCTACAACAAGGGTAATTAATTTCTTCATATCATATGGTTTGTTTGGATTTACAGGGACAATTTCATTTAAATCATCTTCCATTCTGTCAAAAGGATCACTTGTTTCTATTATAGGTGATTCTTCAATATTTGACGAAGGTATATAGCTTAATAATTCTTTTACCATATCCAAAGTGTTTTTCTCATCACTTCCAACAAAGTGTGCTACACCTGATATTGAAGAGTGTGATTCAGCTCCTCCTAAAGCTTCAAATGTAACTTCTTCTTTATTTACTGCTTTTATTACTTCAGGACCTGTAACGAACATATATGATGCATTATTAACCATAAATACAAAATCAGTAATACCAGGTGAATATACTGCGCCTCCAGCACAGGGTCCCATTATTACAGAGATTTGAGGAATAACACCTGAGCTCATTGTGTTTCTATAAAAAATATCTCCATAGCCTGCAAGACTATTAATTCCCTCTTGAATTCTAGCTCCGCCTGAATCATTTATTCCTACTATGGGTGCTCCTACTTTTAAAGCAAGGTCCATGACATTCAAGATTTTTTTTGCATGCATTTCTCCAAGGGAACCTCCGAGTACTGTAAAATCTTGAGAGTAAATGTATACAAGCTTATCATTTACTTTACCAAATCCAGCTACAACTCCATCTCCAAGAAATTTTTTCTTTTCAAGACCAAAATTACTTGATCTATGTTTTATATAACTCTGAAGTTCAACAAAAGTTCCAGGATCAAAAAAGTATTCAATTCTTTCTCTTGCAGTCATTTTACCCTGGCTGTGTCTTTTGTTTATTCTATCAATTCCACCCCCAATATCCCTTTCTTCTCTTAATTTTTGTAAACCTTTAATTTTATTTTTCATTTTACACCTTAATTAAAAATCTAGAAAAACTATTCTATAATTTTTTACACCAAAAATCAAATTTTAGACATGACCCCTTACTTCTTTATATTATTATCTCCTGTTATTAAATTATATAGTAATGTTAAAAGAATTTAAATATAAAAATTTTTTGGTTTTTAGTTAATATATAAATGTTGATAATATATCTTGACAAAGATAGTATAATCTTTTATGATTTCTCTTAATTATAATTTAATATAATTCCAACTTTTTAGTTCAGGAGGAAAAAGTATGAAGGAAGTTTTAATGGAAAATCTGAGAAGTATTGCAGTAGTTGGTCATGGTCAAACAGGTAAAACAAGCCTGGTTTCAGCTATCCTTTTTAATACAGGTATGGTAAGCAGATTAGGTAGGGTTGAGCAAGGTAATACTGTTACTGATTATGATGAAGCAGAGATTGAGAAAAAAATATCAATTCAGGCTTCATTAGCATATGCTGTAAAAGATAACTATAAGATAAATATTGTTGATACTCCAGGATATGCTAATTTTGTATGGGAAGCAAGATTGGGTTTGAGGGCTGTTGAAACAGGAGTTATGCTTGTAAGTGCTTATGAAGGTGTTGAAGTCCAATCTGAAAAAATCTTTGATTCAATGGTTGAATTGAAAAAACCACTTGTTTTTGTTGTAAATAAAATGGGAAAAGATCTTTCAGATTTTAATATAGCTTATGATTCAATTATAGAATCATTTGGGAAAAATTCGATTGCAGTTCAGTATCCTATTGGCAAAGGTATAAATTTTTCTGGAATTGTTGATCTAATAGAGATGAAAGCTTATGAATATGAAAAGGATGAAAAAGGAGGTTATAAGGAAATTGAAATTCCTTCTGATATAAAAGAGGAGGTACAGGCAAAGAGGGAAGAACTAATTGAAAAGATAGCGGAAAATGATGAAAAATTAATGGAAATATATTTTGAAAAGGGTGATTTGAGTTCTGAAGAAATCACATCTGGCTTGAAATCAGGTATATTGAAAAGAGATATATTCCCTGTACTGGTTACTGATGCTTATTCAAATGTTGGTGTAAATCATTTGATTGATTTTATTTTAAAGTATACTCCATCCATACTTGATGTTGGAGAAATAGAAACTCTTGAGGGGAAAGTTTTTACTGATAAATCAGCAAGTTTTTCAGGGCTTGTATTTAAAACTATATCAGACCCTTTTACTGGCAAAATATCAATAATAAAAATTTTTTCTGGAATTTTAAAACCAGATTCAACATATTTTAATGAGAATAAATTAAAAGAAGAGAGAATAGGAGGTTTATTTTATCTTCAGGGTAAAAATCAGGAGCCCTGTGGAGAAGTAAAACCTGGAGAAATAGTTGCTGTTGCTAAACTGAAAGAAACTCAAACTGGCGATACATTATGTGTAAAGGGTGAAAAGATTCAATTTCCAGAATTTAAGTTTCCTGTTCCATCAATCTCTTTTGCAATTGAACCCAAATCAAGGGCTGATGAAAATAAAATATCAACTTCTCTATATAAAATTATGGAAGAAGATCCTACAGTTAAGAGTGAGAGGGATGTTCAAACAAAGGAATTGATTGTCTCCGGAAATGGTCAACTTCATGTTGAACTGGTTTTAAATAGGTTAAAGAGGAAATATGGAGTTGAAGTCACAATGAAACCTCCAAAGATTCCATATTTAGAAACAATTACTGGTAAAGCTGATGTAGAAAAAAAGTACAAGAAACAGAGCGGAGGAAGAGGTCAGTATGGGCATGTCTTATTAAAAATGGAATCATTAGCAAGAGGTAAGGGGTTTATATTTGAAAATACTATTTTTGGTGGTTCAATTCCAAGGAATTATATTCCTGCTGTTGAAAAGGGAATAAAAGAAGCAAAGCAAAAGGGAATTTTAGCTGGTTATCCAGTTGTTGATTTTAAGGTTAATCTTTATGACGGAAGTTTTCATGAAGTTGATTCTTCTGATATGGCTTTTAAGATTGCTGCTTCAATGGCGTTCAAAATGGGCATGAAACAGGCTAAGTCAACAATATTAGAACCCATAATGAAAGTAGAGGTAATAGCCCCTGGAGAATTCATGGGTGATCTAAATGGCAATTTAAGTGGAAGGAGAGGAAGAATTCAAGGTATGGAAACAAAAGGGAAGAATCATGTAATTACTGCTTTAGTACCAATGTCAGAAATGCTTGACTTTAACCCCAATCTAACCTCGATTACAGGAGGAAGAGGAACATATTTTATGGAACTTTCTCATTATGAGCAGGTACCACACCAGTTGCAGAAAAAGATAATTGATGATGCAATAAGAGATGGTAGAGTAAGAAAAGAAGAAGAAGAGTAATTTTTAGTACGAATTTTAATTAAGAATTAAATAAAAGTAATGGGTCATGTTATTTTAGATGTAAATAGAATAAAAAAAAGTTTTCAACTTCCAAATGAATCATATTTAACAGTTCTTGAGAATTTGTCTTTTAAATTGGAAAAAGGTACCATTATTGCAATAACAGGTGCTTCAGGTTCTGGGAAAAGCACTTTACTTCATCTAATTGGCGGACTTGATGATCCTGATGAAGGTGAAATAATATTTAATGGAGAAAATATTTTAGGGTTTGATAAGAAAAAAAAATCAGAATATAGAAATCAAAGTATAGGTTTTGTATTTCAATTTCATTATTTAATGCCAGAATTAAATGTTATAGAAAATGTATCTTTCCCATTTTTAATGAAAAATTTTGATAAAAAAAAGGCTTTTGAGAGAGCAAAAAGGCTAATTGAAGATGTAGGATTAGGTGATAAATCTGATTATATGGCTTACCAGCTTTCAGGTGGAGAGAGGCAGAGAGCTGCAATTGCAAGAAGTTTGATTAATTCTCCAGATCTTTTACTTGCAGATGAACCAACTGGTAATGTTGATTGGAAAACAGGGGAGAGAGTATTTAATATTTTTAAAGATCTGGTGGTAAAAAAGGGCTTAACTGCAATTATAGTGACTCATAATGAAAAATTAGCAGAAAAAGTAGATAAAACCTATAATCTAAGTTCAGGTAAGTTATTTTTATAGTATAGGGGTCAGGTCTTCATTCTTGACACAAGTATATTAAATTGATATAATAATTTTATGGCACGACCTTTAAGAATCCAGTATGAGGGGGCCTTGTATCATATAACATCAAGGGGCAATGAGAAAAGAGACATATTTTTAGATGAAGCTGATTTTAAAAAGTTTTTAAAGATTTTATCGAAACTTCCAGATAGATTTAAGGTTATAATTTATGGATATGTATTGATGAGTAATCATTATCATTTACTTATTGAGACCCCACAGGCAAATATTATAAAAAATATTCATTATTTAAACTCCAGCTATACAGGTTATTTTAATCGTAAATATAATAGGGTTGGTCATTTATTTCAGGGTAGATATAAAAGTTATTTAATAGAAAAGGATAGTTATTTACTTTTGGTCAGTCGTTATATTCATTTAAATCCATTGAGAGCTGGGGTTGTTAGAGATCCGGGAGAGTATACGTGGAGTAGTTATAATGATTATATGAGCAAGAGAAAAGAAAAGGAGTGGTTAAATAGGAAATGGATACTTTCTCAGTTTAGCCACAGAGAGGATGCATCAATAAAAGCTTATAAAAAATTTGTAGAAGATAAAGAAGGTTTTAGTAAGAGTCCTTTTAAGGGTGCAATTGCGGGTTTTATTCTTGGCAGTGAAGAATTTCTTAAGAAAGTAAGAGATGAATCTGGAGAAAGGAGAGATCGAGAGATTCCTGAGATTCGTAAGATTCGGAAATCTTTGGGAATACAAGATATAGTAGAGATAGTGGCAAGAGTTTTAAATATAGAACTTGATGAAATAAAAAGAAAATGTAAGAGAAATAATAAAGCGAAGAAGATATGTTTTTATTTAATAAGAAGGCACACTAGTTTTAGTAATCAAAAGATAGGAGATTATTTTGGAGTTGGTTATACAGGAGTTAGTCAGGGAGTAAGGAGATTAGAGGAGGATATGAAAAAGGATAAAGAGTTGAAGGAGACTGTATTGTTAGTAGAGGAAAGGCTGTTGAGTGAAGAATGAAGACCTGACCCCTAAGACTAAGGATGTTTGACTAAATAAATCATTTAATATAGAATAATTGACTATAAGGAGCAATAAATGGGTAAAACAGCAATAGTAACCGGGATCACCGGACAGGATGGTTCATATTTGGCTGAACTTTTACTTGAAAAAGGTTACGAAGTTTTTGGTATGGTAAGAAGGTCCAGTGTGGAAAATTTTGATAGAATTGATCATATTAAAGATAGAATTAACATAAGGCAGGCTGATTTATTGGATCAATACTCAATAATTAGGTTAATAGAGGAAGCCCAACCAGATGAAGTATACAATCTTGCTGCTATGAGTTTTGTTCCGACTTCATGGAATCAACCAGTATTAACAGCTGAATTTACAGCAATTGGAGTAACAAGAGTTCTTGAAGCTATAAGGGTTGTAAATCCAAAGATAAAATTTTATCAGGCTTCTTCTTCAGAAATGTTTGGTAAAGTAAAAGAGGTTCCACAAAAAGAGACAACCCCTTTTCACCCAAGAAGTCCATATGGAGTTGCTAAAGTTTATGGCCACTATATAACTGTGAATTATAGAGAAAGTTATGATATTTTTGGTGTTTCAGGTATTCTTTTTAACCATGAATCACCACGGAGAGGAATAGAATTTGTAACAAGAAAAGTAACTTATAATGCTGCAAAAATAAAACTGGGTTTGTCAAAAGAGTTAAGAATGGGTAATTTAAATTCTAAAAGAGATTGGGGATTTGCAGGCGATTATGTTAAGGCAATGTGGATGATGTTGCAGCAAGAAAAGCCGGATGATTATCTAGTTGCAACAGGGAAAACTCATTCAGTAAAGGAATTAGTTGAGGTTGCATTTTCCTATCTTGATATGGATTACAGAGATTTTGTAAAAGTTGATGAAAGCTTTAAGAGACCAGCTGATGTTGATCTTCTTATAGGGGATTATAGCAAAGCAAAAGAGAAGCTTGGATGGAAACCGGAAGTAAATTTTGAAGATTTGATTAAAATGATGGTTAAATCTGATATTGAAGTTGTTAAAAAAGAGTATAATTTATGATATATAAAGAAGAGAGGCCCTGGGGCTCTTTTGAAATTTTGTATGAAGAGAAAAGTCTTAAGGTAAAGAGAATAATCGTAAAACCAGGTCAAAGGCTATCACTTCAAAGTCATGAGCATAGATCTGAAAATTGGGTTATTTTGCGTGGTAATGCTATTGTTCAGTTAGATGAGGAAAAAATATTGCTTGCACCTAACCAGAGTGTATTTATCAATAAAAAAGCAAAACATAGAATTGAAAATAAAGGAAATTCAGAAGTAATTTTTGTTGAAATCCAAACGGGCTCATATCTGGGAGAAGATGATATAATCAGATATGAGGATGATTATAATAGAGTATAAATAATCAGATAGGAAAGGAGGCTTTATGGATCTAAAAACGTTTATAAGAGATGTTCCTGATTTTCCAAAAAAAGGAATTATTTTTAAGGATATTACAACTCTTTTAAAAGATAAAAAGGCTTTTAAACATGCAGTTGACCTTATGTGTGACCAATATATTGATAAAAACATTGATAAAGTTGTAGGAATAGAATCAAGAGGTTTTATATTTGGAGGGATTGTTGCATATAGATTGGGATGTGGCATGGTTCTTGCAAGAAAATCAGGAAAATTGCCTTCTGATAAAATTAAAGAGGATTATGCACTTGAATATGGTGTGAATTCTATTGAGATTCATACTGATTCAATAGAAGAGGGGGAAAATGTTGTTATTGTTGATGATTTGTTAGCAACAGGAGGTACTGGTGTTGCTGTTGCAAAATTGGTTGAAAGGTTAAAAGGTAAAATAATCGGTATAGAATTTCTAATTGAACTTGGTTTCTTAAATGGTAGAGAAAAGTTAAAAGATTATAATATAAATAGTTACATATACTATTGATATCCAAAATGGTAAAATATAATAAGAAATTTTCAAATTTTTATATAAAATGAAAATATTTATAACATTATTAAGTTTATTTATTACAACACAGCATTTTCTCTTAATGCATCCGATTCAAAATGCTATTGAAAATGGTGATTTTTCTGGTTTTAAAACTATTTGTAAAAAAAGAATGTCTATAAATTTGGAAAAACCATTTCTTATAAATGGCTATTTTTATGCAGATAAATTTATTGATGATTTCTGTATGAAATTTTCTGAGTATAAAACTCAGAGAATAGAGTGGTCCTCAAAACAGATTGAAGGTGATTTTGCAATCCAGTCACTTAATTTGGCTTTAAAGAATAAAAAATCTGGGAGGATAGTTTTATACAAATTAATATTTTTTATGACTAGAGATAAGGAATGGAAACTTTATTATCTAAGAGGATTAAGAATTTAGTATTTATTTTAATACTAATTTCCTTATTGTTTCTTTTTATTTTTTTATTAGTTGCTAACAGCTTTAAAATAAATAGAGATAAAATCAATAAGAATATATTAAAAGATATCGGGATTTCTGAAAGAAACCTTGAAAATAAGATCACAAGTTATAAGAAGAGAGCTAACTATTTATATAAAAAATATAGAGCTAAAAAGCTCAGCCATTCTGAAATGAATAAGAAGGAAGCTCTTGTGATAGAAAAGAGGGGAGTAATTTTTGATTACTATGGTGAAATTTATTGTTTTGAATTTAAAGATATTAATGTTGGGAAATGGTTTTTAACAAAGAAGAATTCTGAGTTATATTTTGTTCAAAGAATGGAGAGAAATCTTTTTTATATAAAGTATTTTTTTGATTTAAAGGATAATTTTGTTTTTAAAACAGCTGAGAATTTATCTCCTGTTATTGATTTAAAATTTTTTGATAGCAATATAAGTTCAATAGAGAATAAATATCAATATGATAAAGTAAAAGAGATGTATTTTTTTGATCATATCTTAAAACATTCAAATAATCAGCTTATTTTATATCTGAAATTTTCAAAAAAAGATGTCTTGAATTATTTTAAGATGAAACAGAAAATATTTTTATATTTATCCATTTTAGTCTTTTTCTTTATGATTATTTTTATTCTGTATAGAAAAAAGAGATTAAAGCCAAGGATATTTTCTTTAATTATAAGTTTAGGGATATTTACAGTTTTATATCATTTAATTTCTTTGATTGGAGAAAAAAATCTATTTTTAAATATTTTCAATTTTAAGTTTAATTCTATTTATGAAATTTTAGTAATAGTAATTTTTTTAAATTATTTATTTTTTTTGTTATTGAAGAACTTTAAAGATAAATTGTTTTCTTATATTCTATTTAATGTTTCAGCATGCCTGATACTTATTTTCTCTGATATGATCTTTAAATCTGTGGATTTCTTTTATTCTAATTTTAATTTAAAACTTAATTATTTAACTCTCATTGTTGTTATATTTTTACTTCATATACTGCCCTTACTCTTTTCTAATAAAATTAACATCAAAATGTCTATCTTCAATATAAATCTTTTTTTTATAATACAATTAGTTTTTTTTATTTTTTTTATTTTAACAATTAAGAAATACTATGTGAATTTTCTTCTCTTTTCAATAATCTTATTTATTCTATTCTTTTTTAAAAAAAGTTTCGTTTCAAGACTTCTTATTTTATTTATGATAACAGTTTCTGTTTTTCTTTTGTTGCTAAATAATTCTACTTACAATAAGAGGGAGTTTATAAGTAATAATTTAAAGAATATTTTTTTTAATCAGGGAAATTATGCAAAATTTATTGCCAGAGAAATAGTTCATGAAATAAATTCCACAAGTAATAATTTTAAAGAGTTTTTTCAAGATGGATCAGTTCTGAAACTTGAAAATATATGGAGAAATAGTCTGGCTTCCAAGGAGAATGTAGCTTCCGGAATATTTATTCTTTCTAATGATGAAGAAATTGATAACTATTTTTCATTGCAGATACCATATATCAGAGTTAAGGAAAGGGATTTTTTCCCATTTTGGGCAATTGAAGATGTGAAAGCTTTTTTATATGGAAAAGAAATATCTCTTGCAATTGCATCTATAAGTGTATTTGATAAGTCAAAACACCTTGGGTATATAATTGTAGAGGTTTTAAATTCTCCAGAATTAATAATTAAGAGAAACACAGAGAATATCAATATATTTAATATTGATAGAAAGATTAAAGTAAGTGATTTGAGTTATATAAAATTCAATGAAAATAACCAGATATTGGAGAATCCTTCAAATATAAATTTGAAAAATATTTCAGGAATTGTGAAATATAATAATAAATGGATAAACTTTAAACATATGGGTTTTGAATTTAAAGGATTTGTTTTCAAAAACAATAAGGATCGCATTATTATATTTTATTCGAAAAATAGTGTTGTAAAGAATTTTTCTGAAATCATTAAAATATATCTTTTTTTCATGTTGTTTTTTATCTTTTTCAATCTTAATGAGCTTAAAAAAATTGAATGGAAATTAATTTATTTTTCGTTTTCAATTCGTGTTTTTACTATTTTAATTTTAATTTCTCTATTTACTGCAATAATTTTTTCTATATTTTCTTTAAATTTTAACAATCAATTATCAAAAAGACATTTAAGAGAATTTGTTTATGATAAGGGCAAAACAGCTCAAAATATTATAAACAATATTGTTAAGGATAAAGGAGAATTAGGTCGAGATAACTTATTTTTACTTTCAAAGATCATTGATAATGATGTTAGTGTTTATCAAAACGGCAATTTACTATATACTTCGAATTACAAAAAAATTATTGAGTCCAAGATACCTGAATATTTGAGTTCAAATATTTTAGATTTACTAGATAAAAAAAACCAGGAATTTTCTATTGAAACTAATGGGAATTCTTTTAATCTCTTTTTTAAAATTTCTGATTATATCTTTAATATAGATTTTTCATATAAAGGTAGTTATATTTTGTCAAGTAGAGAGAATTATACGGATTTTATAATTACTCTCTTTTTTATACTTTTAATAATAGGATTTTCATCTGCTTTTTTCTTCAGGAATAAGATTCTTGCTCCAATTAATGTCTTAAATAAAGGTATGTCTGACGTCGAAAAAGGAAATTTAAAGAGTTTGAAAAAATTACCTTCAGAGGTGGAGTTAAGGAATCTTTATTTAGGTTTTAATTCAATGGTTGAAGGCATAAAAGAACAGAAGAAGAGTATATCTGAAATCTCAAGAATGAAGACTTTAATAAAACTTGGAAGGAGAGTTGCTCATGAGGTTAAAAATCCCCTAACTCCAATCAAATTGTCTGCGGAACAAGTATTGAAATCTTTAAAAGATAAGAGAGAGAATTTTGAAGAAACGATTGAAAAATCTGTAAATTTTATTATAGAAGAAGCAGAGCATTTAAAGAAGGTATCGTATGGGTTTTTAGATTTCACTCATTTAGATGAAATAAATTTAGAAGAATCTAATTTATATGATTTAGTTAAAGAGGAAGTATCTAATTTTGAACAGGTTTATCCTCAGATTAATTTTATTGTAAATTCTGTATCAGAGAACATTATAGTTCTATTAGATAAAATTAAAATAAAGCAAGCTCTAAAAAATGTTTTAACAAATTCGATTGAAGCTATTGGCGAAGGAAAAGGGAGTATCCAGTTAGAGTTAGTGGAAGATAAAAATTGTGTTATTATTAATATTATTGATAATGGTATTGGGATGACTATAGAAGAGATGGATTTGATATTTAATGAAGACTATTCAACAAAGGAAGATGGGACTGGCATTGGATTGTATGTTACCAAGAGAATAGTTGAATTGCATAATGGGAAGATTGAAATATTTTCTAAAAAAAATAAAGGGACAAAGGTTATTTTAAATTTAAAAAAGAATGTTTTTAAAACCTAAAAAATTGATAAAAGGTGATAAAATTGGAATTATTGTTCCGTCTTCCCCTATAAAAAATTCTTTTAGAAATAAGGGATTGAATAAAATAAAAGAGATTGGTTATGTCCCAGTTGAAGCCAATAATATCCTATCAAATATGGATTTTAGAGCAAAAATAGCGAATGAAAATATAAATGATATTCAGAAGTTTTTAGATAATAATGAGATAAAAGCTATATGGGCTGCAAGAGGAGGTTATGGTTCAAATTATTTATTGCCTTTTTTATCTGAAATAAAAATTAAAGAACCTAAGATCATTATTGGCGCATCTGATGTTAGTTATTTACTATGGTATATAATGGATCATTTTAATATGGTTGTGTTTTATGGCCCAATGGTTTATTCATCTTTAGCTGAAGGCAAAGTTGATACTGACAATTTAGTAAAAATTCTTGAGGGTGATTATAATGAAATTAAAGTGCAAGGAAAGATTTTAAGAGCCGGTGTGTGCAAAGGTATAGTAACAGGTGGGTGTCTTTCTAATTTTGTTTCTCTCATTGGTACTGATTACCTTCCTGAAGTAGATGAGAGAATATTACTTTTGGAGGATGTGAATGAGAGACCATATAAATTAGACCGAATGCTCTGGCAAATTGCTGAATCTGGGGTTTTTAAGAGAATTAAAGGCCTTTTATTGGGGGAATTTCCTTTTTGTTTTAAAGATAATATAGAAAGAAAAATTTTTTTACTTCATGTTGTAGAATATTTAAAAGGTTTTGATATCCCGGTAATTTACAATCTTTCTATAGGGCATTCCAGCAATATTCATACATTACCTTTTGGAGTGGAGATTGAAATAAATACTACAAATTTTAAAGGGCTTATAATACGAGAAAAGGGAGTCATATAATGAAGGTTTTTCTCAGTGGAATAGCTGGAGTAGGAATGAGTTCTATTGCAGGATTGTTTTATCAAAATGGATATGAGATCTATGGCTCTGACACAAATTTTTACCCTCCAGTTGATAAAATTCTAAAAGATATGAAAGCTAAAATTTTCGATTCTTATGATGAAAAAAATATTCCTGATGATATTGATTTTTGTGTTATAGGAAATATTGTTTCAAGGGGGAATCCTGAGGCTGAATATATTTTAAATAATGATATTAAGTACTATTCAATGGCTGAAGCTCTTTATAAATTTTTTATAAGGGGAAAAAAATCAGTTGTAGTTGCAGGGACGCATGGAAAGACCACAATCTCTTCTTTTATTTCATATCTTTTTGATTATGCTGGTTTAAAACCTGGTTTTTTTATAGGAGGAAAACCTCTAAATTTTGAATCAAATTATTCTGTTGGATCCGGAAATTATTTTGTAGTAGAAGGTGATGAATATGAGACTTCATTTTTTGACCGTTCTTCAAAATTCCTGAAATATCATCCTTTATACTTGATTTTAACTTCATTAGAATATGATCATATTGATTTTTTCCCGGATAAAGACTCTTATATAAAAAGTTTTAAGAACCTTGTTAATCAGGTTCCTTCTAATGGTATAATTGTTATGAACGGAGATTTTGAGATGAATCGTAAAGTGGTTGAAAAATCCTTTACAAGAGTTATTACATATGGATTAAAGAATACGGATTATCTAATAAAAAATATTGAATTAAAAAATAATCAATACCAATTTGTATTAAGAAATCAATCAAATGAGATAAAATTTAAAACTCCTCTTTTAGGTAGATATAATATATGGAATCTGAGCTCAGGGATAATTCTTGGTCTTTATTTAGGCATTCACGAAAAGGTAATAAGAGAAGCTGTAGAAACATTTAAGGGGGTTGACAGGAGACTGGTAATAATTAATAAGCTTAAAAATACATTGTTTTTAGAGGATTTTGCTCATCATCCAACTTCAATAAAGAGTAGCCTGGAATCTTTAAAAGAGTTGTATCCAGGAAAGAAGATTATCACCCTGTTTGAACCAAGAAGTTGGAGTTTGAGAAGGAATTATTTTCAGGATAGATTAAGAGATAGCTTTTTAGATTCTGATGAAATAATAATTAAGGATGTTTATCATAAAGAAAAAATTCCAATTAATGAAAGATTGGATTTACAAAAAATAAAGTATGAGCTGGGAAAAACTGGAAAAAGAGTATTAGTATTTTGTGATTATGAGGAAATTAAGGAATTTTTATTAGAGATTGATTTAGAAAAGGATAGTTTAGTTGTTATTATTTCAAATGGGAGTTTTGGGGGTTTAGTATCTTTTGTAAAGGAGTTGAAAGCTTGAAAAACAAAAGTTTTTTTAAAAGAGATAGCAGATTACTTGAATTTACATTATACAGCTATCAGTCGAATAATAAAAAAATATGAAAAAAAAGACAAATGCTAAAATGAAAGACCTGACCCCA
>JAUWNT010000044.1 GCA_030612495.1 Candidatus Aminicenantota bacterium | reverse complement strand
GGAAAAATAGACAAGCATTTTATATTGGAGGCGATAAGGCTCCTTTTCATATACCCACAAAGGGCAGATTATATGTAGGTATTAATGATTTCAACTTTGAAGATAATTCAGGCCAGTTCTTAGTAACAATTTATTATTAATTATATTATTATCATTCTAAAATAAATTGAATTTTGAAAAAATTAGATTCTTTTTCTTAAAGGAATTTAGTTTTAATAAAATGGTAGCGGGGGCTGGATTTGAACCAGCGACCTTTGGGTTATGAGCCCAATGAGCTACCAAACTGCTCCACCCCGCGTCACAAAAAAAATTATATACTATCAGACATACTTTGTCAAATTAACGAATACCTATAAATAGAGGATATAAATGCAGATTATCCAAATTTTTATTTTTTGGATTTTAGATCTTTCTTTTTTAAGGTTATGAATTGTAAATTTTACATCGAACCTCCAAATGAACAATTTTTAATAATAGATTAAAAAAATGAACCAGAGTATAAAATGGAAAGCTTAATAAACATACTTGATTTTCAAGAAAAAATAATGTCAGATTACAAAGATTATGTGACTAGCTTCAGTAATATAAAGAACGATCAAATCCGTAAAACAGTAGATAAAAAGATTATCATGAGTTTAGGAAACATCTGATGTTAAGAATACAATTTGGATTAACTAAAACATACAACCAGTTTCATAATAAACGCTTATGGAAAGTTGAGGAAGAGTTAACAAACAAAGGATTTGAAAAGGAATATGGAAAAGAAAATTTAAATCTCAAAAAACAGTATATTATATAGGTATTTGCTTAAATGTAATATATGTCGCTATAACTATTTTTTTTTGAAATCATATGGATATAGTTTTAAAAGTTTATTAAATTTAAGAATTAATTTGATATAAAGGAGAGTAAAAATGTTGGGTGAACTTAAAAAAGTCGATCTTAGGACAATTTGGAAAAATGAAGCTACAGATTATACAAAATGGCTTGCAAAAGAAGAGAATCTTGAAATTTTGAGCGAAGAAATTGAAAGGCAACTTAATTTAAAATTAGAATGGCAGGAACTCCCTAAAGCAAAAGCATCAAGGATTAAAATTGAGAAAAAAGGAGTAAATATAAAATCAGAAAATTCTAATGATGAATCATTTAAATGGTTATTAGGAAATGCCGAGAATTTTTATAAAGTGTTTTCGAAATATTTATAAACAATATATTTATGACTGATATTAAAGTTGACATTATCAAATCTAAGATACCATTAGTATGGATAGATACTTCAATAATAAGTAATATTGCTTATAATAATTTAAAAGGACAGATAAAAGATAAAAGATAAAAGAAAGAATTATAATTATAATAGAGAAGATACTATTTATAAATTAATATATAAAAATGTAAGAGAATTTAAATTATTATGTCCATTAGCTCATCAATTTGAAGAGTTAGAGTTTACAAAATTAAACGAAAGTGACTATGAAAAATTCAATAATGAATGTAATAAAATTACACTTTCTCTTTCTTTAGGTGCAACAATTAAGTCCAGAGAAGAAATTCGAGATATTCAATTGATTTTAAAGATATTTTTAAATCTTCAAAAGTAATTGATCATTTAGGTGGGAAAATTTTCATAAGTTTTCCTATCAAAAGTAGTAAGGAAGCAATTGATCATGATGAAAAGGTTAAGAAAAAACAATTTAAACAATTAAAATTTCTTAAAGAGGAAAAAAATAAAGATAAAATCACATATGATGAAGCACTTAAAATTGAATATAATGGGGGATTAGAGTTATATCATACTGTAATGGTGAAATATACAGAGATTCTATTAGATCCGTCTAAATTTGAATTTAGAATTGTTGCTATTTATAGAAAAATAAATAAATTATTAAGTTATATAAAGGAAAATGGTATCAAAGATAACAAAGAATGTTTTCTAGAATTTTTATCTAGTAAATATTATAAAACAATTCCTGAAGTAGATATAAGTGCAAAATTATATGCAAAATTGTTTACTCAAACCTCTCAAATAAAACCGGGTGATGCAATGGATTTAAATCATATCTCTTCAATATTTCCATATTGTTCAATCTTATTAACTGATCGAAAAATGTATGATCATATTAAAGAATTAGAGCTTGATAATAAATATAATGCCTTGGTTTTCTGTTTGAGAGAGTATGAATCATTAGTAGAGATTTTAAATTTATATTAAAAATTATTTAAAAGGAGTGAGTCAAATATGTCAAATGTACACAAAAAAAGCTGTTTAAACTGTCATTTTTTTTCGAAAAAATATGTTATCGATACAAATCAAATAGAAAAAGATAGAATTAAAGAAGCATAAAGAAATTCAAAGCTGGGAGTTGATGATAAGGGATTGGATATACCAATAAGACCTGTTTCAATTTATACAAGAAATGTTACCTATGTATCTCAGCCTCCGCAAATATTCAATTATATCTTAATATGAAGAAATTGAAGAATGCATGAAATGTTGATAATACAAATTCAACAATTGGAAAGGGGAATGTGTAAATGGAGCTACCAGCAATTAAACCAACGATTAAAACAGGGAAGGAACAAATAATCTCCCAGACTAAAAAAGCAAAGCTTTCAGATTTTTGGCAATGGGCATATTCTGATGTTTTAGGTAATACAAAACGGGGAATACTTGCTGAGTACCTCGTTGCTTTAGCCTGCGGAATTGAAAATCAGGAACGTATCAGCTGGGATGTTTATGATCTGAAACTGGAAAATGGAATAAAGATCGAAGTAAAATCCAGTGCATATATCCAGAGCTGAAAACAAAAAGATTTCTCAAAACCTGTGTTTAGTATATCAAAATCAATAGCTTGGGATTCAGAAATAAATACTTATGAAAAAAAAAGTAATATTCTAAATATTTTAATTTTTTACTGGCAATTATTATTAAATTAAAGTAAAATACAATTGTCCTTATTTTACTTTTAGGGATTAAAGTAAAATATAAAAATTTGTGTTTTACTTAAGAGGGAATTATGGATATTAAAAATTTTATTGCTGGATCATTCAAAAAAGGATATGAATACTCTTATTTTTTACCTGAAAAAATAAATCATTCTTTTTATTGGACAGATGAATCAATAAATACTTTATTAGAAAAAGCATCCCTAAAACTTGGAGAATTAAACTCATTCTCACGTTTTATTCCTGATACAGATATGTTTATTAAAATGCATATATTTAAGGAAGCAGTAGTTTCAAGTAGAATTGAGGGGACACAGACTAATATTGAAGAGGCTCTTGTAGAAGAAATTGAAATTGACCCAGAAAAACGTGATGATTGGAATGAGGTGAATAATTATGTTAAAGCTATGAACTCAGCTATTAATGAACTTGAATCATTACCTTTATCAAACAGACTCATAAAAAACACGCATGAAATATTGCTTTCTAGTGGGAGGGGAGTGCGGAAAAATCCAGGTGAATTTAGAATATCCCAGAATTGGATCGGAGGAGCAAGTATATCTGATGCTGTTTTTATCCCTCCTGCACATGATGAATTGCCTGATTTGATGTCTGATCTTGAATTATTCTTACATGATAAAGAAAATATGATTCCGCATTTAGTAAAAATTGCTATAGCTCATTATCAATTTGAAACTATACACCCTTTTCTGGATGGGAACGGTAGAATTGGTAGATTATTAATTACATTATACTTGGTTTCAAATAAAATTTTAAATGAACCTTTATTATATTTATCTGATTTTTTTGAAAAGAATAAAACTCTATATTATGACAATCTTACTTTTGTAAGGACTAAAAATAATATTACTCAATGGATAAAATTTTTCTTAGCTGGAATAATTGAAACTGCAGAAAATTCTGTTTTAACTTTAAAAAAAATCGTGAATTTAAGAAGCTCTATTGAACAGGGACATCTTTTACAAATGGGTAAAAGAGCAAAAAATGGAATTACATTATTCCATTATCTTTTTAAAAATCCAATAATAACAATTAAAGATGTTCAAAATATTACAGATTTATCTTCAAAAGCTGCAAATAGTTTAGTTAAAGTTTTTGTTGATCATAAAATACTTGTTGAAAAAACTGGCTATAGACGAAACAGAGTTTTTATATTTGATGAATATATTAAATTATTCTAATATTTTTTTATTTTTATCTTCTTAAATAAAACCAGTAATATAAAGCCTCTACAGAAAATATTGGGATACATATACAGATTATCCAAATTTTTATTTTTTGGATTTTAGTTCTTTCTTTATCCTGTGTTTTTCAGGTAAGGGTTCAAAACCCTCACCATAAACCTGATTAACATCCTGCACAATAACAAATGCCTTTTCATCTATAGAGGCAATAATTCGTCTTATAACAGGGATTTTTTTCTTTGGAACAACAGAAGTCAATACCAGTTTTTCCTTTCCACTATATGCTCCAATCCCTTTAAATATTGTTATCCCTCTGTTTAAACGAGATAAAATTGCCTCTTTTATCTTAGCTGGTTCATTTGTAAGTATCATAATTCTCTGACTTGCATTTATTCCATTCAATACCATGTCTATTACCTTAATTTCAACAAAAACAAAAATCATTGAATACATAATATTTTCAAATGGTATAAATATAATTGAAGCCGCACCAAAAACAAATATATCAATAATAATTAATGTTTTTCCTATAGGAATCTTTCTTAACTTCCATAAAATTTGTGCTATAGCATCAGACCCCCCTGTTGATGCACCTGAGGAATATATCAATCCAAGACCAAAACCAACTATCACCCCACCATATATAGCAGCAAGTAAATTATCTCCAGGTGCTGAAGGAATTTTTACAATCAAAAAAACATCCAATGCTAAGTTCATCAAAATTGTAGCATATATGGATTTAGCGCCAAATCCTTTACCAAGAATCTTGAAAGCTATAATAAACACAAAACCTGTAATTACAAGAGAAGTAGTGCCAACAATGGGTAACCCAGTCATATGTTTAACTATAATACCAATTCCAGTAACACCACCTTCAACCATATTTCTTGGCAAAATAAAAATAACATACCCTGCAGCTGATAATATTGATCCAAAAGTAATTAGAATCCAGGGCCAAATATTATGAAAAAAAAATTTCTTATTCAATCTCATTTTATGAATTTTTCTCCATTTTCAAACTTAAAAGCGTGCATTATAACTTTTTATTCGGGCAAAATCAACACCTCTTCATATAATTTTTTTCTTTTGTTTCAATTAGGACACATTCTAAACATGCCCCTTATACTTCTCTTATTTCAAAGCTATGCTCTATTGTACAATTCACACATATCTTTTAACTTTTTTATTACATACTTGTTTAACTTTCCAGGAGTTAATTTCCACCTCCAATTATTCGCAGAAC
The DNA here is from genome assembly GCA_030612495.1 of Candidatus Aminicenantota bacterium. Taxonomy (GTDB): domain Bacteria; phylum Acidobacteriota; class Aminicenantia; order UBA2199; family UBA2199; genus JAUWNT01. The sequence continues at coordinate 9,548 of JAUWNT010000044.1, read as the reverse complement.
TTGCTGGATTATTCATTCTAAATTTTTCTCCATAACCCAGAATATCCTGAACAGGAAATATTGTTAAATCAGCCACAGAACTCAGAGCAATGCGTATAAGTTTCCAATGAAATTCATCCCTGTTTTCAGCTCCGAGATACTTTATAATATATTCCCTTGTGTTTTCATCTATTTCTGAACCGTAAAACCATCCATTAGTTGTATTATTGTCATGAGTTCCAGTATAAACAATACAATTTTTCGTTTTAAAATTATGGGGTAAATATGGGTTTTTTTTATTAAAATCAAAAGCAAATTGGAGAATCTTCATTCCTGGCAAGTTCAAATCATCTCTTAATTGTTCAACTTCACACGTTATATTTCCAAGATCTTCAGCTATTAATGGTAAATCCCCCAATTTATCCTCTAACCTTTTAAAAAATTCAACACCAGGCCCTTTCATCCATTTTCCATTAACTGCAGTTTTTTCTTTCGAAGGTATTGACCAATAAGATTCAAATCCTCTAAAATGGTCAATCCTTACGATATCAACCATACCAAAAATATGTTTGAACCTCTTTTGCCACCACATTATAGTTTCATTTTTTAAACCATTATTCTCAAACCAATCATAAAGAGGATTTCCCCACATCTGGCCTGTCTTACTAAAATAATCAGGAGGAACTCCTGAAACAGCAATGGATTTATATCTCTTTTTATCCAATTGAAATATGTTCGGATTTGACCATGTGTCTGCACTATCAAAACTGACATAAATAGGTAAATCTCCTATGATTTTCACTCCATTTTTATTTGCATATTTTTTTAACTCTTTCCATTGGTAAAAAAAAACGAATTGAAGAAATTTCTGAAACTCTATTTCTATTTTAAGTTTTTCTCCCCATTTTTTTATCGCTTCTGGATTTCTAAAACGGATCTCCTTATCCCAAGCCAACCAGTTGTTACTATTATTATAGCTTGAAATTGTTGAAAAAATGGCATAATCATCAAGCCAATATTTATTAGCTTCACAAAACCCATTAAAACTTTTTTTTAATTTCTCATCAGAATATTGCTTGAAATTCTCAAATGAAATGAATAATAACTTCATCTTTTTCAAAAACACTCTATCAAAATCTACAAAGTCATTATGAAATTCAACATGTAAAGATGAAAGAATATCGTCATGGATCCAATCTTTTTGCTGCAGAGTTTCAAGACTTATAAGAATTGGATTACCTGCAAAGGAAGAAATTGAAGAATATGGGCAAAAACCCAATACAGGAGAAACAGGGTTAATAGGTAGTATTTGCCAATATTTTTGACTTCCCTGTTTTAACAGATCAATAAAATCATAAGCCTCTTTTCCTAAAGTCCCAACACCATATTTTCCAGGAAGAGAGGTAATATGCAACAGCAAACCACTGCTTCTACTTATTTTCATTTTATAAATTATTCTATTTAATGTTTTTACAAGCCTGCAGCATAATATCCTGAATACGGGGAATTATAGTATCAATATTGTCAATAATTCCTTCCCTTAACATCATATTATCTAATAATTGAAGAGAAATAGCTTTTAATTCAGGAGAATCCGGTGTTGCTTTATGAATTCTCACCATATTTTTTATTAATTTATTCTCAGGGTTTATTTCAAAAATTTTCTTCGAAAATTTATAATCCTTATTTACCATTTTCATAATTTTCTCCATCTGAACTGATGGCCCATCATTCGGATGAGAAAGAATACATGGGCTATCAACCAATCTTTTCGAAATCTTAACATCAGCAATTCTTTCTCCATATATAGTCTTTAAATATAAAATAAGATTCTCATTATCCTTTAAATAATTTTCATCTTTTCCCCCATCTTTTTCCTTATCAATTTTAATGTCTGCACTCTCAGCCATCTTAAAAATCTTACCCTTATATTCTCTTAAATGATCTATAACAATTTCATCCAGAGGATCATTTAAATATAAAACCTCTATATCTTTTTTTCTAAATGCTTCAAGTGCTGGATTTTTCTCGATAGATTCAATATCAAGGCCTGTTACATAAAAAATCTCTTTTTGTTTTTCACCCGCCCTATCTAAATATTCTTTTAGATCAATAAAATCCTTTTTTGATTTTTTTGAAGAATGAAAAAGAAGAAGATCTGAAATCTTTTCTCTATTTTCAAAATCATAAGCAATACCCTCTTTTAAATTCTTAGCAAAATTTTTCCATATATTCAGATATTTTTCTCTATCCTTTTCTTTAATTTTTGTTAATTGTTGAAATATTTTTTTTAAAGAATGTTTTTTTATTTTATCAATTTTGATATTATTTTGAATAGTTTCTCTCGAAATATTTATTGGAATATCTTCTGAATCAATAACACCTTTAACAAATCTTAAATATTCAGGGATAATGTCCTTACACCCTTTTTGTATAAGTATTTTTTTTGAATATAGATCAACTCCAGGTTCAGTTTTAAAAAAACCTGCAGATTCAAAAGATGTCTTTGGTACAAAGAATATCGCATTAAACTGAACAGGTGCATCAGATGAAAGATGAATATATGTTTCAGGTTCTTCCTGCGTGTTTCCAAGAAATTTATAAAACCCATAATAATCTTCTTTTTTAAGAGTTGATTTCGGCTGAGTCCAAATTGCTTCAGATGTTTCGATCTTATCTTTTTCAACATAAATGGGAAAAGGAATGAATTTTGAATGTTTTAATATTGTATGCTTTATTGTAAATTTTTCCAGGAACTCTTTTTCATCCTTTTTTAATAAAAGCTCAATTCTTGTACCTCTAATCTTTTTGATTGTTTCTTCTATTGTATAATCTGCATCCCCCTTTGATCTCCATAAAAAAGCTTTACTGCCCTTTTTAAAAGATTTTGTATAAACATGTATCTCTTTTGCAACCATAAAACTAGAGTAAAAGCCCACTCCAAACTTCCCGATAAAATCAATCTTTTCTTCCTCTTTAGATTCAGATAGCTTTTTTAAAAAGTTAGATGTTCCTGAATGAGCAATAGTCCCTAGGTTTTTTATCAATTCATCCCTTGTCATTCCAATACCAGTATCCTCAATTATAAGTTTATTTTGTGTTCTATTTAAAGATATATCTATTCTAAGAGCTTCATCTTTATCCTCAATATCTTTATTTATTAAAATCTCAAACTTTATCTTATTTAAAGCATCAACTGCATTTGAAATTAATTCTCTTAAAAAAATCTCTTTATTCTTATAAAGAGAGTATACAAGTATATGTAATAATTGTTTTACCTCTGATTCAAATTCAAATTTTTCAAGTTTTTCTCTTTCCATTTTACCTCCTAAAAAATCTTATTATACCACTTATGTCAAGTTTCACTTCTTTAATAATAATTACTAAAATTACTCTAACAATGATGAAACAAATACTATTTTTATACCATTTGAATAAATATCATTTATTGAATCTTTTATTGCTTTAAATGTTGTTTTAAAGGGGTGACCAATTGCAACTGCCTTACCTTTATTTTTTGCTATTTCTATAAGTTTCTCTATTTGACCCATTGAATGAGAATAAGTTTGAATATCATCTAAAAACACATCTCTATAAGTTGTTTTTATTTCAAGCTCTTTAGCAACATCATAAGCAACAGTTTCATAAGTTGTTCTGGAATCAACAAAAAATAAGCCCTCTTTTTTAACTATTTCCAATACTCTTTTTATAATTCCTCTTCTGGCTGTAATAAGAGATCCCATATGATTATTCAACCCCTTGGAAAAAGGAATAATCTTTTTTGCCTCTTTTATTAATTTTCTTATCTCTTCATTTGTTGAATTAATAGTAACAAAAACATCTCGCGGGTGTTCTATGTTTAAGTTCTCTGCCTGCATTGGAAGATGTATCATCTCTTCCAATCCATAAGAATTGAGCACTTTTGCCTCTTCCTTAGCAAAGGGTGTATTTGGCAATATAGAACCTGTTATTGGTATATTCAATTCTTTCAACTCTATGGAAGCATTTTTTCGAAAACCAATATCATCAATTATAAAAGCAATCTTAGGGGAATTATCCTCTTTTTTTATTTTCGCTTCATGTTCTTTTACTTTATTTACCAAAATTATGTGTGATATTTTCCTGTTAAACTCTAAATTGAAAAGTAATACGGATTTGTTTTTTAAGATCTTTATCTCAGAAAGTTCTAAATTACCATTTAATTGTTTCACGATTATCTGTGTTTTCAAGAGTAAACTATCAAATTTTAAGTCTTTTATATCTATTTTAAAATGATATTTTCCGTGTTTATCCTTAAAATAATTATATGAAATGCTATTTTTTTCTAACATCTTTAAAATTTCTTTATTGAATTGTTCTCTTTTCTCAGAATAAGTTTTTAAATTAATTACTCTTGTAAAAATAAATGATCTTTCTCCTTTTTTAAAATCAATGTATTCCAATACAATTACTATTAAGAAAGCAAAAAGTATAAACAAAGCAAAAAACAATACACTTGATTGTATATTTTTTTTATTTCTCTTTTTTTTCGACATTAATATTTCCCAAGAATAAATAAACTTTTATCTAAAACATGCTCCCAATCTTTATCATTTAATATAATTTCAGGACTCACTTCTGATTTTCTTAAGTCTTTACCTTTTAAGAAAAAGATACCTCCTGTGATTAACACTGAACTTCCATCTTTAAGGGTAATATGATCCAATTTAGATACAAAGCCCTGAGTTTTACTTCCAATAAGAGTTGTATTAACAGATTTAAAAAGAGCTGCTAAAAGCTCACCATACATTATTGTAGATTGATTAATGATAATTACAGCTTTATATTTTAAGGGATTTATAGAGCCTAATAAAACCTTTTCCTCTTTTTCTCTTGTCTTTACAACAATAGAAGTCGTTTTTTTAAAAAACAACCTTGTCATATCAATAAAAGATTCGAAATTTCCTCCAGAATATTTCCTTAGATCAATTATCAATCTCAGAGATTTCATATTCGTTAATCTCTCTTTTATTAATCTTACGCTCTGCTCATCTACTTTAGAAAGTTCAACATAAAAAGTATTATTTTTTATTTTTCGTATGCGAGTGTTACAACTTACTAATTTAGTCTTCAAAGTAATTTTATATGATTTTGATGTACCTTTTTTAAAAATAACCAAATCAATGTTTTCTGATTTCTCTGTTAACAACGAAAAATACATTTCCCAAAAAGAGAGAGAATAGATAGTTTTACCATTAACTGATTTTATAATATCTCCAGGTTGTAAACCAGAATGCTCTGCTTGAGAATTCTTTTTTACATCTGTTATATAAAAATAGTTTAATAGTTTAATCCCATATATTCCTGTACTGTACAATACACCTTCTTTATATAAATTATATATTCTGGTCTTTTCTGGATCAAGGTAAACGGACAACTTATCTAAATAAGCAACCATTGAAGAAAAAGCTCCCGGGAATTTTTTATCTGGCTTTACTGTTTCAACATAATCACTTCTTACAAGAGACGTAATCTCAGAAAAAAGTAATAAATATTTCTGTTCTTCGTTTCTATTAGAAAAAGAACGGGAAAATTTTCCCCCTATTAAAAGAAAAAAAAATATTGCTATTGTTACAATAAATAATAAAATCCTGATTTTTTTTTTCATTTCAAATTCTATATATATTCTATCACCTTTTACGAAGCCATTTCAAGGGATTCTGAGCTTTTAATTTCTTCCTTACCTCAAAATAAAGACTTTTCCCATAAATTGAACCTGTATCTCCAACAAGACCTATCACATCATCTTGCTTAACAGCATCTCCCTTGGTTTTAAACATTTTTTCGCAATGGCCATACAGGGAGTGAAAATTTTTGTAATGCTGAATTATAATAACTTCGCCATAACCCTTCAAATAATCAGCAAATACAACTACACCAGGGAATACACTTTTTATTTTATCACTATTTGAAGGTTTTATTTCAACCCCATTGTTAAAAATATAAGTATCAAACCTTGTACTTCTAACTTTTCCAAACGATGAAATGATTTTCCCATTAATAGGCCATATTAATCTCCCTTTTAAAAAACCCACATCTTTGGATTTAAAAAAACTCTTTGTATACTTGTTATAAATCAATGTGTTCAAATTTTCAGCTTCATACTTTAATTCATTAATCAAGCTCAAATACTTTGTTTTATCGTTGTTTATATTACTTATAAACTTCAATTTTTCTTTCTTAAAATTTTTTATTTTTTCAATCTTTTCATCGTGCACTTTTTTTAAATCAATTAATTTTATTTGTTCAAACCGTAAATCTTTTTTTATTTTATCAAGCTTAAATATACTTTCCTTCACTTTCCCAATTTCATCTATATTATAATCAATTAAGGTAGTGAACAGCCTATAATTTTTATATAATTGATTCAGGCTTTTTATCTGTATGAAAATTTTCAGATGAGCATTTACTCCCATTTTGTGTATAACTCTCACTATTCTTTTAATTTTTTCTCTTGATTTTCGAATCTCAAGCTCCAATTCTTTTTTTTCTACTTCCTTTTTATTTATCTCACCTTGTATACTATTTATTTGAATCTTTACTTTATTGTTTTCGATTTTTTCTTTTTTATATTTAAGTTCGATTCTGTATATTTCATTTAAAATTGATTTTTTTTCTCTTTTTAATTTTAGGATTTTTCCATTTATAACTTTAATTTGCTTATTTATTCTATTTAGATTTTGCTTTTTATCTGAATATAAAAATATAGACCCGCACACACAAAAAATAATAATAAACTTTCTCATATCCACAAATATGAATTATACGATATAAGAGAGAATAGGTAAAGAAATTAAAAAAACCAACTCTCTATATTACAATCTTTTACCACTTTAATTTTATCAAACCTCTCAAAATCATGAGGCAATTATCATGCCAAACACTACAAACTTCTAAAATCGCCTATTAAGAACCATTTTCAATAATTTTGAATACCTTTTGTTTTTGCTGTACATACCCTATAGGGTATCTAAAAATAATCTTTCCAACACAAAAGACTCCGAAAGCCGGTCATAATAGGCTTATTGAGGCATACCCTATTGGGTATCTCAAATACCCTATGGGGTATTTGTTTGATTTAACATTGAATAATAAGGATAAAGGCTAATTTTATATAAACTTTGGTATCATAACTATTATTTATTTTTAATATATGACCTTAACTTTATACCATATAATTTTATTTTAGTTTTATTCATACCTTTATTTAGAATATTTAATATTATGAAATATAGGGGACCAATAATGAAATATGAGATCTGCATCCACAGAGGTGCATGTATGCAATCACAAATAGGAAGACCTTCGTACTTTGCTGTTGCAAGGTTTCTTATTTCTAATATGTGATATGAAATGGTTTCAATAGCAATCAGTCCAAACCAGAACAATCCTGAAAATATTATAAGTTTAACCTTAAAGGTTTTTATGCCAAATATTAATTTTATATCTCTAAATAGCAATATAGCCATAAATAATCCAAGCGTCCAAAAAAGTATGGGGTAAAAATTTAACAGCTCTGTTTTAAAGCTACTTTCAGCATAAACATAATATTTTTCAGCAATCCAACCCCAAATTACTGCGATCATTAATGCTATAATCAATGAAAAAATCAGATCTTTTCTTTTTGTTATTATTAAAAATGGACAAACAGCAACGAATAAAATAAACATTGTATAATCCACCCCTATTAGAAACAATAAAATAAAAAACAAAAAAACAGTAATAAGATCAATAATTAGATTCTTCATTGTATATAAAAAATATTCATCTCTATAATTTTATCTTTGTTCGTCTTAAACATATATTTTACCACAAAAAACAAAAATATTATAAAGTCATTATTATTTGCAAATATTAATTTCTAAGATTTTTAATTATCTCGAACGTGTCTTTTTCAAGAGTTTTTTTTGGGTTTTCTATTATTCTTCCAATCTCTTTTTCTTTTGAATAAAAAATTATGGTTGGGATCCTTTTTATATCCTTTAATTTATAAATTTCAGATCTTTCTGCTTTTCTCCAGAGAATCGCGAAATATCTTACCTTTGCCCTTCTAATAGCTTTTAAGATCTTTATAAGTTTTGGAACATTACTTTTAGAATCCTTACACCATGTACCCAGGTATATCTCAACTTCAAACTCCTTGTTCAGAGCATCTATTTTATTAATTACTTTCTCATCTGGCTTATAATTATCATAAATCTCTTTCCAATCTTTTAACAAAAAAATCTCATCCGGATTCGTTTCACCAATAAGAAGTATTTTAGCACAAATTAATATTGAAAATATAAAAAGTATCAGAAAACTAAATATAATTGTCTTTTTCATCTATTTCTCCTCTTTAAAAAACAATTATAAAATATATTAGAAAATAGAGCAATAAGATATTTATCTTTATGGATGGATTTTGTATTTATTTATGCTTAACAAATCTTGCTTACATTTTTACAAATTAAAACATACTTGTCAAACCAAATTTTTATTTCTTTTCTAAATAAGATCTTTGTATGAGAAGGCCCTCAGAAAATTGAATAAATTTTCCATTGCAATTAATTATTTTATTTATTAGAATTATTGATTCAGAAGTAAGGAGTTAAAATGAAAAAATTAATAGCCATTGCATGTTTTGTGATTCTTCTATTTTCATTCAATATAAAAGCAATGGCAAACAACACGTCACCTATAGGTTTGTGGAAAACCATAGATGACAGCACAGGTGAGTTGAAGTCAATTGTTAAAATATGGCTTGAACATGGAAAATTGATAGGTAAAATCAAAAAAATCTTTCCCAAACCAGACGAGGATCAAAATCCAATATGTGATAAATGTAAAGGCAAAAGAAAAGATAAACCTGTTCTTGGAATGATCTTTTTGTGGGGATTTACTCCTTCTGATAGCAAGTGGAAAGGAGGAAAGATACTTGATCCTGAAAACGGTAAAGTTTATAAATGTGTATTGAGAGTAGTAGATGGAGGAAAAAGACTAAAGGTTTTTGGCTATATAAGAATCATCTTTAAAATAGGAAGAACTCAAACATGGCTTCGTGCACAGGAGAGCGACCTTTAATTCAAATTGATATAGAAAAAGTTGGGCTTGTAGAACATGTAACTAAACAACTAAAAAAGGAATTTTTACCTAAATTTAAGTAATTAAATAGGAGTATTTTATATAAAACTTAATTTTTAAGGGTTTCTAAAAAAACTAAATACTCTGGAGGACTTTCTGTAATCTTAATTCCCATACCTCCTACAAGATCTCCTGAAGATTTATTTTTAAGCTCTTTACTCCACTTTACTTTACCTTTGATATTAAGAACATCTTTAGGCAATGCAACAAAGATAGATATATCTTTGTTTGAAGAGAACATTTCAGTTAGTGCAATATACAATCCCTTTTTAGAGACATTTGAGGTTATACCCAAGCTTTCTATTCCATCCAAACTAAAATTAACCATTAATTTTTTATTTACCCTTTTTTCTTTCCTTTTTTCCATACTTCTCCCTAATTAAAGTAATATATATTTTTAAGCAATT
>JAUWNT010000111.1 GCA_030612495.1 Candidatus Aminicenantota bacterium | reverse complement strand
TAAAAAAAAGTTGACAAAAATGATTTATTATCTTATAATGTTAGTGAACGATAACTAACATGGAGGAGAAAAAAGTGAATACTTTGACTGAAAGACAAAGGGAGATAGTGGATGCATCTATTGAAATTATCTCTAAAAAAGGAATCCAAAATCTAACTATAAAAAACCTGTCAAAAAAAATCGGTTTTTCCGAACCTGCCATTTACCGGCATTTCGAAAGCAAAATGGAAATACTTCTAACCATTCTATCCATGTTTGAAAATAAGATGCGTAAATTTAATACTCTAATAAATTCAGACAAAAACTCCTCTTTGAAACAGTTAAATTCAATTTACAGAAACCTTTTCAGCAATTTCTCAAAAAACCCTGTATTGGCATCTGTTATCTTTTCTGAAGAAATATTTCAGGATGACAAGCGGCTTTCGGAGAAAATATACTCCATTATGGATTTTAATTTTGAATTCATCCTGTCTATCATTAAAAGCGGACAGAGAAACGGAGAGATCAGATTAGATATTGGAGCAGAACAGCTGGTTCTGATTATTATGGGCTCCTTACGTCTAATTGTCAAAAAATGGACATTATCGGATCATTCTTTTAATCTTAAAAAGGATGGAGAAAAGTTATGGAAATCAATAAATACTATGCTATCAATTTAAATATATTTTATAGCTGAGTACATATAAAACAGGGGGAATAATGAATAAATTTTTAAAAAAATTAATCAACTACAAATGGGCATCCGTTTTTCTGATACTTGCAATATCCTTTGCATTTTTTATGATTATGAAAAAAAATACACGTATGGAAACAGATCTTGATAAGTATATGCCCGAGCAGCACCCTGCTTTTGTATACAGTAACAAGGCTGAGGAATGGTTTAATATTAAAGATGGGATCATCATTGCCATTGAAAACCGAAATGGTATTTACAACACAGGAACATTCAAAAAAATCAAAGACATCACCAAAGCACTCCAGAAGATGAAAGAGATTGAAAAAGATGATGTCACCTCTCTCTATACTGCAGACAATATTATAGGTACAGAAGAAGGAATGGATGTAAAGCCCTTTTTTAAAAAATTACCAAAAGATGAAGAATCTCTTAAGAAGATCCAGCAGAATGTACGAAACAATGAGATGATATTTGAACGACTGGTCTCTGCTGATGAAAAGGTAACAGTAATAATTGCAGAGATTGGAGATGATACCTTTTCGCAGGAATTTTACCATCGAATCCTAAAAATGGCGAGAGAATTTGAAGGGCCTGAAAAACTTTATGTTGCCGGAAGACCTATTGTGGAAGGCACAATGGCTTACCTTGGACCACGCGACATGAAACGCATGGTACCAATAGTTATTCTGGTTATTGTTATGGTTCTTCTGCTTTTACTTAAGAGCTTTAAGGCAATGATCTTTACTATGTTAGTTGTACTGTTCAGTACAGTCTGGACATTTGGTTTGATGGCAACTTTAAAGATCCCCATCTATGCAGTTTCAACAATGATACCAGTTATGCTTATTGCTATTGGTGTGGCAGACGGGATCCACCTCTACAGCCATCTCCACCTCTATATGAAGGAACATCCCCTGGCCTCAAAAAAAGAAGCCATATCAGATATGATCCATGGAATGTGGAAACCCGTAGTAATGACTTCAATAACCACTGCTGTTGGATTTATCTCCCTGATAACATCCCAGGTTTATCCCATAAAATATTTTGGACTGTTTACAGCTTTTGGGGTATTAATTGCTATGGTTTTTTCCCTTGTTCTCATACCTGCCGGATTAATGCTTTTGGGAATCCCAAATTGGAAGAAAAAGAGCAAAAATGAATCTACTGATACTAAAAAGCGGTTCAGCTTTAGATTTTCACAATGGATTATTAAGTATAAATATCTGACTATTATACTGACAATTGTGATCATTGCAGTATCATTATTGGGAATTGGAAAGGTATGGATAAATTCAAGTTTTCTGGAAAAATTTGAAAAAGACAGCGATATTGTTATTACTGACCAGTTTATCAATAAACATTTTGGAGGGACATCCTCTTTGAACGTTATACTTGATTCCAAGAAGCATGATGCTTTTAAGAACCCGGATATCTTAAACTTGATGGATAAGATGCAGAATGATGTAGAAAAACTTAAAATAGTCGGAAATTCTTTCTCTTTGGCAGATTATCTGAAGAGGATGAATAAGGTGATGCATGCAGATAAAGAAAAATATAATACTATTCCGGATTCAAAAAACCTGAATGCCCAGTATCTGCTCCTGTATGAAATGTCCGGAGATCCGGAAAATCTCTGGAAAGTTGTTAATTATAACTATCAAAAAGCAAATCTTCTTATTCAGCTTAAAAGCGATAATTCCAAGGCAATTAATAGCGCAATAGATATTATCAAAAAATATATACCTGAATTTAAAAAATTAGATGTAAGTATTAACTATGCAGGTTCAGGATACAAAGGTCTGGTATTTACCGACCTTATTCTGGAGGGGCAGATTTTAAGCCTTGTACTATCACTGTTTATAGTTGTTATTCTTCTCTCAATAATGTTTAAGAAGATCTCTATCGGATTCATTGCTTCTATCCCCATCATTATAACTGCAATAATCAGTTTTGGGATAATGGGGCTTTTAAACATCCCTTTAAGTACTACAACCGCCCTCCTTTCCAGTATAGCCATCGGAATAGGTATTGATTATGCTGTACATTTTATTGAAAGGTATAAAATATATGCAGGGGAAACGGGGGATAAGATCAAGACAAGTGAGCTGACTATGCTCCATTCAGGACGGGCAATTGTATTTAATGCTTTAGTAATCATTGCAGGATTTTTAGTACTGCTATTTTCAGTATTCCCTCCCAACCGGGCACTCGGAGCACTTGTCTCATTAAATATGTTTACCAGCTTTGTAGGCACAATATCAATAATGTATTTAATACTTTATAGGTCAAACATATATTTTAAAAAAGAAAAAAAAGGAGGTCTTAAATGACTATGAAAAAAATTAAAATTTTAACTCTGGTTCTTTTTCTTTTTTCAATATTTACTTTTGCTCAGGTAAAACCTGATGGGCTGGAAATAATAAAAAAAGTTTATAACAGACCCACAGGAGATGATCAAACTGCCAACCTTACCATGACCTTGACAGATTCCCGGGGTAATAAGAGAATAAGAGAGATTAAACAATTATTAAAAGAGAATAAGAATATTGAAAAAAAGATCATGTTTTTTGTTTCTCCTGCAGATGTTCGTAATACTTCATTTATGAGCTGGAGCTATACAAAAGAAGGGAAAGATGATGACCAGTGGATATACCTGCCTGCTTTAAAGAGGGTAAAAAGAATATCAAGCGATAGTAAAAGTGATTATTTTATGGGATCAGACTTTACTTATGATGACCTTGGAGATCGGCAGCCATCAGCGGATAATCATAAATTTCTCTATATGAAAAAACTTGATAATGAAGAGTGTTTTGTTATTGAGAGTAAACCCAAAGAAGAAGAGTATATGTACTCCCGGACCATTACCTGGATCATTAAAGATAAATGGATTGGAAAAAAGAAGGAATTTTACGATGAAGATGGTGACTTATTAAAAATATTGACAGTTAAAAAATACAAAAAGATAAGTGAATTCTGGATTATATTATATTCTGAAATGAAGAATGTGCAGAAGAAACATTCAACTGAAATGTTTTTAAAAGATGTGAAAATAAATACAGAAATTCAGGAAAGACAGTTTACTGAAAGAATGATGAAAAGAGGAATCTGATGCAAAAAATCCCAAAAAAAGCATTAATACCACTAATAGTATTTTTTTTATCAGTGTCGGGTATGATGGCACAGTCAACTTTATTTACAGGATACGTCAGAAATTATAGTGGAATGCTTCTCTCTGATAATTATTATTTTGCAATTCTTCAGAATACATTCAGCTTAAACATTGAAAATTCTAAAAATAAAGTTGCTTTTAAGGTAAATCCTTATATTAATCATTATCAAAACAAAGAATTAGAATCAGGATTACGGCAGGCTTATCTGGATATTTTTTTTAACTCTATGGATATCCGGATCGGAAAACAGCAGATCATCTGGGGTAAAGCTGATGGAGTCTTTATAACTGATGTTATTTCACCCAAGGACATGAGAGAATTTTTACTGCCTGATTTTGATGAGATCAGAATGGGAGTTACGGCAATAAAAGTGGACTATTATTTAGGAAATAATACCCTTGAATTTGTCTTTGTACCTGCTTTTACACCTACAAAATTACCAGAGCAGGACTCGATCTGGAGTCCTAAAATGGATTTTAATATACAACCGATTTTTGATTACTCACAAAAGGAAGTTGCTCAAAATTTAAAGAATAGCGAGATCTTCTTAAAATTCTCAGTCCTTTCCTCTGCCATTGATTTTGAGATCATGGGTGGATACATGTGGGATGATGATCCGACTCTGCACACTTTTAAGTTAATTGATCCCGCAACAGCTCAGGTTGACTCAATTACGGTAACTCCTCAACATCACCGTTTAGGATTATTTGGGGGTAGTTTCAGTACAACTCTGGGTAGTATTGTTATACGGGGTGAAGGCGCATACATTTCAGGTAAATATTTTCCATCTATTGAACAATCGATAGTAGATGGTGTTGTTGAAAAGAGCTATATTCATTATCTTCTTGGATTCGATTTTAGCCTGGCAAATATCAAAATGAGCCTCCAATTTATTCAGCAGGTGATTCTAAATTACAATGAATATATATCAAACCATGAATTTGAAAATACCATGACCTTTCTGGCTCAAAAGGATTTTTTACGGGAAACTCTATTTTTAGAATTATTCGCATACATTGGTTTAAATAATGGTGACAGTCTTGTTCGTTTAAAAGCGACATATAAGCTTGTTGACGGATTTGAAATATTATTGGGAGCAAATATTTTCAACGGCAGCAAGGGACGCTTCGGTCAATATAATGATAATGACATGCTCTACATGAAGTTTAAATACAGTTTTTAATTTGGTATTCTTTTATGAATACAAGGAATAAATTTAAAACTGTAGTGCCTGGTAGAAACAAAAAAAAGAATTTGAAAGTCCTAAAAGAAAATATTTAAAAGCTAATGAATAAATGACAAAATACACAAAAGACTTGAAATAGAATTAATATTTTTGTAGAATCTATTTTAAAATAAAGAAGGAGCGAAATATGAAAAAACTTTTTTTTATTGGGATGCTTATCTTAATATTCATTATTCCCATTTTTTCACAAAACTATGAAAATGCAGGGATGGATTACACAAAGGCAATAATGCAAAAAACTATAAAAGCAAGAATTACTGCTTTTAAAACTTATATACAACAATATCCCGATACTACAAAAAGATTCACAAAACTTGCATACTATCAACTTGCTTTAAATTACTTCCAAAACAAAAATTATTCTCAAGCAGTTAGATATGCGGGAAAAACAAAAAATTTTAAAGATCTCGGACATGGAGAAACGGCAAGGATTTATCTGATACTTGGAAATTCCTATGCAATAAAGGGTTCTTCTTTATACAATAAAGACTTAGCTCTTAAATATACAAATAAAGCAATCTCACTTGCTAGAGCCAATAAATTAAATGATGTGCTTTCAGCAGCAAAAAATTTAAAAGAAAAACTAACAGTTCCTCCTCCCCCATCTGAAACTTCCGAACAAAAAATGATGAGATTAGTTCACCAGGATGAAGATTACATTTCAGCTATCTCTTTTTACAGGAGTTTAAGCAATAAAGACAAAATCAATCCATCTATTCATAAAGCATATTCTATTGCTCTTTTTAAAGCCAATAAACTCGACTCTGCATTAAAAGAATTCATATCAATGTATTCGAGCGAAAAAACAGGCATCACAGCATACTACATAGGTAATATTTATGAAAAAAAGGCTAAAAGGAATAGAAAATTATATAATAATGCAGCAAAGTATTATGTTGAATCATACCTTCTTTATAAAAAAGAAGAGAAAAAGACCAATGCAACATCTGCAAAGTCTTATGCAAAAAATATGATAGTTAAAAAATATAATTTACAGGCAAAAATTGACAGATACAATGCAAAGCAGAAAAAAAATCAATCCTCAGCCGCTAAAAATAAGGAAGAGATTGCAAGTGTTAAAAGAAAGATAAGAAGGGAAAAAAGAAGAATAGATAGAGCATATCCTGACATCGAGCCCCCAGCATATGAATACGATAAAATAGATAAACTTGAAAAGAAATTAAAAGCACTGAAATCAGGAACCACTACAGTTAGTGATAAAGAAGGATTGGCTTTACAAAAAGAGATAAAAAAAGTTGATATAGAATTAAATGACTTAATTACAAACACAAAGAATCGCTTGGAATTGTAAAAATCTTATTTTAATATATATGCAAAATTGATTTAGTCATTGATAATTTTACTCATTATTGAATTACTCTAACAGTAGAATCATCAGCATTACCAAATTTTCAATTATTATCTCTTTTTATGATTAAATAAATAAAAAAATAATTTTTTTTGTTGACAAATCTGTTCTACTGTTATATATTAGTAGTGCAGTGAAAAAGGAAGCAACAAAATTTCTTAATATCAAAGTTGATGTTAAATCAGCACTACCAATATACGAACAAATAAAACGAGCAATCAAGATTGCAATCTTATCAGGTAAATTTAAAGATGGAGATAAACTCACATCAATACGAGAAATGGCTATTAAATTAAAAATAAATCCAAACACCATAATAAAAATTTATACACAACTTGAGACTGAAGGTTATGTTTATTCAAGGCCCGGACTTGGTTATTTTATAAAAAAAAATAATGAAAATTTGAAAAAAGATAAATATGAAATCTTCAAACAGGAAACATTTGATTACATCTCAAAAGTATCGGAACTTGGATATTCATATAACGATATTTTAAAAATAGTAAAAAAATATTTTAAAGGAGTATTAAGATGATAGAGATTAAGAATTTATCATTCAAGTTTGGTAAATTAAGAATATTTAATGACTTTAATCTTGAAATACCAAAAGGAGAGGTTGTGTTAATAACTGGCATCAATGGTGTTGGGAAGACAACCCTATTGCGCTTGATTGCAGGGGTACTCAAACC
>JAUWNT010000126.1 GCA_030612495.1 Candidatus Aminicenantota bacterium | reverse complement strand
AGCAGTCCTGGCACTTCCAATATGTAAATATCCAGTTGGGGATGGTGCAAATCTAACCCTCATTTTTCCTTTTTTCATTTGTATAAAAGATTGTTAATCTTAACATTTATTACCAAAATTTTCAAATTAATTAATAAAAATCATTTTTTTGTTGACAAATTTAACTTTTTATATTATTATAGAGTTGAAATGATTACAAATTATAACGGTTACGATTTGTAATGAGTAAAAATTGACATGTGAGGATTTAGATTGGGGTTTGTATTATGGTATAAGGGAGAGAGGAGGTTTTTTTAAGTGATAAATAAAAAGAAAACATTACTTAATGAAATAAAAGAAATATTGAAATCAAAGGGTATTAAACCCTCATATCAGAGAATAATGGTTTACAATTATATAAAAAACCATATAAATCACCCCTCTGTGGATACAATCTTCAAAGCTATTTCAGGCAGTATCCCTACTCTCTCAAAAACAACAATTTACAATATACTAAATCTTTTTGCAAAAAAAGGGATTGTTGATACATTAACTATTGATAAAAATGAAGTAAGGTATGATTTCATTAAAAAAGCTCATGCTCATTTTATGTGTAAAATATGTGGTGAGATCTATGATATACATCTAAAATCAGATGTGTGCTTAAAGGATTTTGTTGAGGGCCACAAAGTAGAAGATACTCATGTAGATTTTAAAGGAGTCTGTAAAGAGTGTTTATAATCAAAATGATAATAAAAAAATATTTTAAATATATAAATTGTTATTTATTTAGGAGGATTAAATGAAAAAATATGTTTGTAAAGTATGTGGTTATGTGTATGACCCTGAACAGGGTGATCCAGACGGAGGGATTGATCCAGGTACAGCATTTGAAAATATCCCGGATGATTGGGTGTGTCCTGTATGTGGCGTGGGTAAAGATATGTTTGAAGAACAAGATTAACAAAAAAGGAGAATAAAATGAATAAAATAGAAGAAACAAAATTTAGTATGCCATTGTTAGGGGATGATTTCCCGGAGTTAAAGGTTCAGACAACACATGGACCAATGAATATTCCAGAAGATTTTAAAGGAGGATGGTTCGTACTGTTCAGTCATCCAGCAGATTTCACACCAGTATGCACAACAGAATTTGTTGCTTTTCAAAAAAGGTATGAAGAATTTGAAAAGCTGGGATGCAAATTGATCGGTTTATCTGTTGACCAGGTATTTTCTCACATCAAATGGGTTGAGTGGATAAAAGCGGAACTAAACATAGAAATTAAATTCCCTGTTATTGCAGCAAATGATTCTATTGCATCAAAACTTGGAATGCTACATCCAGGTAAAGGATCCAATACTGTAAGAGCAGTATTTATCATAGATCCAAAAGGTAAAGTCCGTTTGATAATGTACTATCCACAAGAAATCGGAAGGAATATGGATGAAATAGTCAGGGCAGTAAAAGCACTTCAAATTTCAGAAAAACAGGGAGCAGTACCAGCAGGATGGCCAAACAATGAATTGATAGGCGACAGGATTATCGTACCCCCTGCAACAGATGAAGCTACTGCCAAAAAGAGATTAGAAGATTACGAATGTTATGATTGGTGGTTATGCCATAAACCATTAGAAAAATAAGGAGAATAAAATGTTAAAGAGAAAAATGGAAGGAGCGCTAAATGAGCAAATTAATAAGGAACTCTATTCTGCATATCTCTATCTGTCTATGTCAGCTTACAGCGAGCATATAGGGCTGCCCGGGTTTGCAAATTGGTTTATGATACAGTATAAAGAAGAAGTAGATCATGCTATGAAAATTTATAACTACATCAATGATCAGGGTGGACAGGTAAAATTAAAAGCTATAGATGAGCCTACAGCTGAATTCAAAGATGCTCTGGATATGTTTCAAAAAACCCTTGAGCATGAACAGTTCATTACTAAATCTATAAATGAACTTGTAGACCTTGGGATCAAAGAAAAGGATCATGCTACACAGATATTCCTCCAGTGGTTTGTAACAGAGCAGATCGAAGAAGAGAAAAATGACAATGATATCCTTGCTAAACTTAAGCTTGCAGGGGATAAAGGCAGTGGACTTTTTATGATAGATAAAGAATTGGCTGCTCGAGTATATACTCCTATTCAAACATCAGCTGAATAGAAAATTATATTTAATAATATTATTCGTTATTACTAAATAAAAGGAGGATAAAATGAATAAAACAGAAGAAAATTTGAAAGCTGCATTTGCAGGTGAATCACAGGCAAGAAATAAGTATGATTATTTTGCAAAGGTTGCAAGAAAAGAAGGCTATCATTACATAGCAAAAGTATTTGAAACAACAGCTCTTAATGAACAGCAACATGCTAAAGATGAATTCAAACTATTAGATGGCATAGGTGATACAATATCAAACCTGAAAGAAGCTATTAAGGGTGAGTATTATGAAGTAACAGAGATGTATCCTGTATTTGCAAAAGAGGCAGAACAAGAGGGTAAAAAAGAAGCTGCAAACTTATTTAGGCAAATAGTTAAAGTTGAGAAAGAGCATGAAGAAAGGTTCAAGAAATTGCTGGATATGGTTGTAAATAAAACAGTGTATAAAAGAAATAAACCAGTAATCTGGAAATGTAGTAAGTGTGGGTATATACATATTGGTACTGAACCACCGGAAAAATGTCCATCATGCGATCATCCAAAAGAATATTATGTGCCTGAGGATATATTTATTTGATCAGAAAGGAGGAAGATAATGGCATTACAAGAATTAAAAAAAGGAATTTATTCTGTTGGTGCAAAAGATTGGGATAGAAGAATTTTTGATGAACTAATACCTCTTCCTGATGGTACAAGCTACAATTCATATTTAATAGAGGGAGGAAAAAAGACAGCTCTTATTGACACTGTTGATCCTGAAAAAAAAGATGAACTTTTTACAAATTTACAAAAGTTAAATGTTGAAAAAATTGATTATATTATAGCTAATCATGCTGAACAGGACCATTCAGGCTCTATTCCGGAACTTCTTGCAAAATACACTGATGCAAAGGTTGTTACAAATCAGAAATGTAAACTTTTTTTACAGGATCTACTTCATATTCAAGAAAACAAATTTTTGGTTATCAAAGATGGAGAAACTCTATCTCTGGGTGATAAAACCCTTGAGTTCATATTCACTCCATGGGTACACTGGCCTGAAACAATGACTACTTATCTAAGAGAAGATAAAATTCTGTTTTCCTGTGATTTCTTTGGTTCACACCTTGCAACAAGTAATCTGTTTGTAAAGAATATACCAAAAGTAATTGAAGATGCAAAAAGATACTATGCTGAAATAATGATGCCATTCAGGATTCCTGTAAGAAAAAATATCGAGAAGATCCAGGCACTCGGTTTTGAGATCATTGCACCAAGCCATGGCCCTGTTTATGACAAACCTGAAATTATAATTAATGCGTATAAGGATTGGATATCTGATAGAGTAGAAAACGAAGTAGTTCTTCCTTATGTATCAATGCATGGCAGCACAGAGCGCATGGTTTCCTTTTTCATTGACTCTCTTATAGAAAAAGGTATAAAAGTCAGGCCATTTAACCTGATAAAAACTGATCTCGGACAACTTGCAACCGCTCTTGTTGATGCTGCAACTGTTGTAATTGCAACCCCAACTGTACTGTCCGGGCCACATCCTGCTGCTGTTTATGCTGTTTCAATTTTAAATGCATTAAAACCCAAAACGAAATTTGCCTCTGTGATTGGTTCTTATGGATGGGGAGGCAGGACTGTGGAAATAATTAAGGCAAATTTAATAAATTTGAAATTAGAATTTCTCACACCAGTTTTAATTAAAGGGTTTCCAAAAGAGGATAATTTTCTATCATTAGAAAAACTGGCAGAAGAAATTTATTTAAAACATAATGAGATAATAAATTAAAGAGGAGGTTTATAATGACTAAAAAATCAGAGGTTTATAAGTGTGAAATCTGTGGTAATATTGTTGAAGTTTTACACACAGGAGCTGGTGAGCTTGTATGCTGCAATCAACCAATGAAGCTTATGGCAGAGAATATGGTTGATGCTGCCACAGAAAAACATGTTCCTGTGATTAATAAAACACAAGAAGGAATTAAGGTATCTGTTGGAAGTATTGATCATCCTATGGAAGAAAAGCACTACATAGAATGGATTGAGTTGCAGGCTGATGCACAGAAGCACAAACAATTCTTAAAACCAGGTGAAAAACCTGAAGTTCTCTTCAAAATTGAAGCTTCAAATTTAAAAGCACGTTCATATTGCAATTTGCATGGGCTCTGGAAAAGTTAAAAAAAATAAAGGAGGAACAAATGAGTATGTTTTGTTTTCAATGTCAGGAAACAGCTAAAAATCAGGGTTGTATTTTAACGGGAGTTTGCGGTAAAAAAGAAGATACAGCTAATCTCCAGGATCTATTAATATACATTATAAAAGGAATTTCAATTTGGTTAGAAAAGGCAAAAGGGTTTGGACTTATAAACAACAAAGCTGGATTATTTATTGCTAAGTCACTTTTTTCAACCATAACAAATGCAAATTTTGACAACACTAGATTTATAGCTCTTATTAAAGAGGCTTTAGAAATTCGAGAACAGGCACAAGCCAAATTTCTTAAGGCTTACAAAGAAAAAAACAGAAAAAATTTTGAAGAAAAAGTACATGATTCAGCAACCTGGTACTCTGATGATGAAAAAGAGTTTGAAGAAAAAGCAAAAAAGGTTGGTGTACTTTCAACGCAAAATGAGGATGTACGCTCTTTAAAAGAGCTTCTTGTTATAGGTCTAAAGGGGCTTGCAGCTTATACAGACCACGCTGCAGTTCTTGATTACCAAAAAGATGAATTATATGCTTTTATAGCTGAAGCTTTAGATTCAACAACTAAAGAATTATCTGTTGAAGAAATGATCGAAATGGTAATGAAAGCTGGTAAATTTTCTGTGGAAGCAATGGCTTTGCTTGACAAGGCTAATACATCTACATATGGAAATCCAGAAATATCAAAAGTAAAAATTGGTGTTGGGAATAAACCGGGCATTCTCATTTCTGGTCACGATTTAAAAGATATGGAAGAACTCTTAAAACAAACAGAAGGTAAAGGTATTGATATTTACACTCACGGTGAGATGCTACCTGCAAATGCATATCCCGCTTTCAAAAAACACAAACACTTTATTGGAAATTATGGTAATTCATGGTGGAAACAGAATAGGGAATTTGAATCATTCAATGGACCTATTTTAATGACAACAAACTGTATTATACCTGTCAGGGATTCATACAAAAATAGAATTTTCACAACTGGTATGACAGGTTATCCAGAAGTTAAACACATTCCTGATAGACAGGGTGGAAAAGAGAAAGATTTTTCTGAAATCATTGAAATGGCAAAAAAATGTGACCCGCCCGAAGAAATTGAAAAGGGTGAAATTACTATTGGTTTTGCTCACAACCAGGTTATTGCTTTAGCAGATAAAATCGTAGATGCAGTAAAAAAAGGAGCAATTAAACGTTTTATTGTAATGGCAGGTTGTGATGGTCGTCATAAAACAAGAAATTATTATACTGAAGTTGCAGAAAACCTACCAAAGGATACAATTATATTAACAGCTGGTTGTGCAAAGTACCGTTACAACAAACTTGATTTAGGTGATATTAATGGCATTCCAAGAGTTCTTGATGCAGGTCAATGTAATGATTCCTATTCACTTGTTGTTATTGCTTTGAAATTAAAAGAAGTATTTGAAGTTGATGATATAAATAAGCTTCCAATATCATTTGATATTGCATGGTATGAACAAAAAGCAGTGGCTGTTCTCCTTGCTCTGCTTTATCTGGGAGTTAAAGGAATAAGACTTGGACCAACCTTACCAGCATTTGTCTCTCCTAATGTGTTAAAAGTTCTTGTAGAAAAATTTGATATAAAACCAATTGGAAAT
>JAUWNT010000251.1 GCA_030612495.1 Candidatus Aminicenantota bacterium | reverse complement strand
AAAATCTCCTCTTCATAAGTCTATCACAGAATCAGATGAAATAAGACTTTCCTATAGAGATTATGTTTTTTCCTTTGATTTCGTTGCTTTAGATTATATTTCTCCCGAAAAGAATAAATATGCATATAAATTAGAAGGTTTTGATAAAAACTGGATTTATACAGATGCTTCAAAAAGATTTGCCCATTATTCCAACCTATCTCCTGGACAGTACATTTTTAGAGTTATTGGCTCAAATAACGATGGCATCTGGAACAGAGAAGGCACATCAATTAAAATAACAATTATTCCTCCATTTTGGAAAACATTGTGGTTTAAACTAATAGTGTTGTTTCTGTTTTGTATGGTTATCTATGGATTTCTCCGTTTTAAAACAACTCAGATACGAAATAGAGCAAAAACACTGGAAAATAGTGTAAATGAAAGGACAAAAGAGTTGCAGAGCTCAGAAGAGAAATACAGAACAATGGTCGAGCATTCCAATGATATGATATGGACTCTTGATGAAAAAGGAAGTTTCCTCTATTTTAATAAGAAATCTGAGGAGATTACTGGATATAAATTAAAAGATTGGTATGGAAAATCATTTGCCCCAATAATATTAGGTGAGGATTTAAAGATGATTGAGAAGGTTTTTATAAAAACAATGGAGGGAAAGCCTCACCATTATGAATTAAGTATTTATGACCACAAACGGAATCTATTAATTTTATCTGTTAATACAGCACCCATATTAAAGGAAGGAAAGGCTATTGGAACTGTTAGTTTTGGGAGAGATATTACTGAAAAGAGGAAAATGGAAGAAGAGCTTTTTAAAGCGAGCAAGCTTGAATCTATTGGCACTCTTGCAGGAGGCATAGCTCATGATTTTAACAATATTTTAGCTGGGATTATAGGTAATATAACACTTGCTAAATTGAATTCAAGTTCTGAAGATAAGATTTTTAAAATTCTAACGAAAATGGAGAAAGCTTCCTTTCAGGCAAAGGATTTAACAAACCAATTGTTAACTTTTGCTAAGGGGGGAGCTCCTGTAAAAAAGGTAACCTTAATAAAGGATTTGATAAAGAATTCTGTTCGATTTGCTTTGACAGGTTCAAGTACAGGGTGTAATTTTTCAATACCTGATGATCTCTGGCCTGTTGAGATTGATGAAAATCAAATAGGTCAAGTTATCAATAATTTAATCATCAATGCTGTACAGGCAATGCAAGCGGGCGGAGTAATAAAGGTAATTGCTGAAAATATATATATAGATTCAGAAAAAGTTCTCCCTCTAAATGAGGGGAGATATGTAAAGTTATCAATAAAAGATATGGGGACCGGGATATCAAAAGAAGATCTGGATAAAATATTTGATCCCTATTACACAACAAAAGAAAAGGGAAGTGGACTTGGATTATCTATAACTTATTCAATAATCAAAAAGCATAATGGATATATAACTGTAGAGTCAGAGGTTGGGGTTGGAACAACATTTTATATATATCTTCCAGCATTCGAGGGAGAGGAGCTGACAACAGAGCAGAAAAAAGAAAATGAACTTATAGTCGGAAAGGGGAGAATTCTCGTAATGGATGATGAGCCGATACTAAGAGATGTTTCAGGCGAGATGCTCAGATATATCGGATACGAGGTGGATTTTGCAGAAAACGGAAAGGAAACTATAGAGTTGTACAAAAAGGCTAAAGAATCTGGCAATCCATTTGATGTTGTAATATTGGATTTAACAATTCCAGGTGGAATGGGAGGTGAAAAGGCGATAAAGAAACTCATTAAGATAGATCCAGGGATTAAAGCTATAGTTTCAAGCGGATATTCAGATGATCCCATAATGGCGAGTTTCAGTGAATATGGTTTTTCCGGGGTTATTTTAAAGCCATACAAGATTCAGGAACTCAGTGAAGTATTACATAAGGTAATGTATGAGGAAAAAAATTGATTTTT
>JAUWNT010000137.1 GCA_030612495.1 Candidatus Aminicenantota bacterium | reverse complement strand
CTAATTATCTCAGATATACTCTCCTTTCTAAAAAAAGCCATAGCTCTCGCCTTTTCATATAACTCTTCGTCAATTGTAATATTTAATCTCTTCATAATTTTTCTCTCCAATACACATATACATATATACATCATTGTGTATATTTTTTCAACTCTAAAATTAAAAAAATCAAAAAAATATTTTTTTCAACTCAAAACTATTTAATTTTTCCTCTAACCTCTAACCTTTCATCTTTTTTCACCAAATCCTAAATCCTAAATCCCAGATCCTACTTTTTCCTTTTACCTTTTCACTTTTAACTTAAAATGCTATAATAAAAAAGCTGACTTCAATCCTTATTGTTAATGCTTTTAATAAAACAACAAGGGAAAGGACAAAATGCAAGATTACAGTAAAAAAGACCCAAACCAGAAGAGTTCTTCAGGTAAATCCAACAAACCCAATATGAAAAAGAGATATGTTGGGACAAGAACCAGCTTTATTCTGAAAACAGTTATTACATTCCTTATTATCTTTCTTTTAAAAAATTATATTTCAGATCTCAGATTTTTTCTGTTATTTTTTGCACCATTGCTTGCATTTTTGTTTATATGGTTAAAATCCATACAGACCGGAGATTGCCTTATAAATATTATTAAAGACTATATAACATTTATTCCAGTAGCATATACAGAAAAGGAATGGAAATACTCAAGAAAAATATGGATAACATATGTAATCATTTTGGTTAATGTGTTGATATATTACGGATTGTTGCTTTTACCCCAGGATGCCAGGAGCCATATTTATGATTTATTTATGTATCTCCCAAAAATTGAAGGACGGTTCAACTCACTTGCGAGCCCTATATTTTCAATATTTTTACATGCAAGTGTAGAGCATCTCTGGTGGAACATGCTGTTTTTATGGATTTTTGGAGTGGTGGTTGAACGCCGTATTGGATGGAAATGGTTTATTATTTTATACTTGGGTACTGGAATCTTAGCAAACCTTTTCTCCGTACTTTTTTACAGGACATTTATTCACCAGATCTATCATGGTATAGGAGCTTCAGGAGCTATAGCTGGGATTATGGGTGTGTTTATGGTACGGCTCTATTTTAAAAAAATGGCATTTCCCATCCCAATTCTGGGAATATTTTCCCTTTTTATTCCAATTGGGTTAAAAATCAGGATCAATTCAATGATTGTTATAGGACTCTTCTTTGTTACAGATTTCTATGCAGGAATGCAACAAATTTCCGGAGTCTCATCGCATATCGCTTACTGGGCTCATATTTCTGGAATAATCTCTGGTATTCTTCTGGCACTTTTAAAAAAATTTCATGAAGATGCGTTTGAGGAAATGCATACAGAAATGGGTGTTCAAGCCATGGAACATGGTAAAATGTTTGTAAATGGGGAGAAATCGCTCAGGATCGTTTTGGAAAAAAACCCGGAGAATAAGACTGCTTTGCTTTATCTTGCAAGGAAAAAATCCGAGTTCAGACTAACAGAGGAGGGATATGATTTATATTGCCGGCTCATTAAGATTTTAATGAAATCAGACCAGAAATATGCAGCAGAGATTTTTGCTGAATATTTTCGTAAATACTGGAGGAATATTGATGTTAATATTCAGTATCGCATGGCTGAGATTTTGTTTCGTAAGGGAGATTACGACACATCAACACGCGCTATGGAAATGCTCATTGATGATAAGAATGTTCCAAAGGAAGTACGTGAAAAAGTTCTTATTCAGCTAGCCAGGATCCTTGAGTCAATAAACTTCCAGGAAGCTGCAAGGTTTCGTTATGAGCAATTTATAGATTTATTTCCAGATTCTCTCAATGTAGAAACCATAAAAAAAAGGTTAACACTGCTAAAAAAGTCCAATACTTAAATTTATTTCTCAAAACTTAAAACTGTATTTGCTTCTTCTACAAACTCAAGAACTCAAGCACCGACCCCTTTATTCTATTCTTTCCCACATGATAAAGTTACTCCAGGATCTGTTTGACACGGCCAACCTGACCATTGGTTAATCGGACCTTTATTCCATGTGAGTGAACCAGTGACTTTGTTAATAAATCTTTGACTATGCCCTCGGTTAACCGACCGCTTCTCTGATCCTTCTTTAAAACAATTACAACTTTGCATCCAGGTTTTATGTTCTCTCTTCTCTGTCCATTCATCCGGTCATTTTATCATGTTATAGTAATGGTATCAAATGTATAAAGATGTGTCCCTATTTTTTCAAGCTTTTAAAAATACAACTCTTTAAAATCTTCACATGCTTGAATTAAACAGCTGACAGTGCCTGTTTCAACACCTGAATGACCTGCATCTTTCACAATATCAATTTCCGATTTAGGTAAAGCTTTATGCAATTCCCAAGCAGTACCAACCGGACAATCCATATCATATCGACCATTTACAATTCTACAGGGAATATCTTTAATTTTGTCAACATTCTCCATTATGTAATTATCAGATTCATAAAACATATTATAATAAAAATAATGGCATTCTGTTCTTGCCATTGATAAAGCGAGGTGAGTGTCGCCAAATTCATCCATTGTTTCTTCTTCGTTAGGGAATAATTTAACAATGCTTCCCTCCCACACACTCCATGCTTTAGCTGCATTTATTCGTATTTTCTCGTCATCGCTTGTTAATCTTTTATAATATGCTTTTATCATATTATCTTGCTCATCTTTAGGAATTAAGTCGTGATAAACTTCCCATTTTTCAGGATAAACCATGTTTGCTCCCTGTTGAAAAATCCAATCAATCTCTGATTTTCTACCCAAAAATATTCCTCTTAAAACAAGAGCCAATGTTTTGTCGGGATGGTTAATTGCATAAAGTAATGCTAAAGTAGAACCCCAGCTGCCACCAAAAACAATCCATTTATCAATTTCGAGATGCTTTCTTAGTTTCTCAATATCTTCAACCAATTCCCAGCTTGTATTTTCACGTAACTCGGCATGAGGTGTGCTTTTGCCTGCACCTCTTTGGTCGAATAATATCACTCTATAAAATTCAGAGTCAAAATATCTTCTATAATCAGTGCATAAACCCGCACCTGGTCCGCCATGTAAAAAAACAATTGGTTTGCCTTTTGGATTACCAACTTCTTCGTAATATAAAGTGTGAATATCAGAAACCTTTAACATTCCAGTATTATAAGGCTCAATTTCAGGATAAAACTCATTTAATTTCATATCTTTTTTAATCATATTGAAATATTAAAGAAATTATTATTGATTGTCAATAGATCGAATTGACTCATTAAAAATCTTGTACAAATCCTTATGAATAGATAGTTTTTACTGTCACTTTTCTTAACTTAAAACTTAACACTCAAAACTTAAAACTGTATTTGCTGAATGCTTCCTCTACAAACTCAAGAACTCAAGCACCGACCCCCTTCCTTCAATGCTGCCTGAAAAAGTCTTGACAAAACCTCTTGTCCCCCTACTTCAAGTTTACAAGAATACATGCACCGTCACCCCATATCACCTAAAAATGAATGGCCAGTTATCAACTTATTCCGAAAAAAAAGACGATTAATCTTTCTTTTTTTAATTATTGGTTCAAATAAAACTTTAAATTCTCCATCTGTCATTTTTTCCTCTTACTATTTAAATGAAGACATTTTTATTTATTCTTATATTTTGAAATCATAGAGTCAACAATTGTTTTTTTGCATTTTGGGATAAATAAAAATATCTTTTTGAATCTTCATAACTATCACTTAATCGGTAACAAAACACTTCATTAAATTTTGTCTCCAAAAGACTTTCATCCTCCTCCAATAGATTTTTAAAAGCGTCTTCTTGATTCAACCCCGAAGCGAATCCAATCACTTGCAGGTTTTCAATATCTGGTTCCATGACATTAAAATTGGACTCTGGCTGGAACGTGTATCCTTCTAAAGTTAAAAATATATAACATTTCATTTTATACCTCATTGGTTATTTCATAAATTGTTTAAATTGAAAAGGATTTGAGTAATAATTTTCTAAGTATTCATAATCACAAAACTTGACTCTATCTTTTAGGTCCTTGTAAACACTTAAATTTGAAACTGAGTTAAATTGAGCCATTCTTTGTTTATCTGAAACAATAACCATATGAGTAAAAAAATCTATCAACTCATGAAATTTATTTAGTGAATTTATGAAATTTGTCGAGTGTTCTACTTCAAAAATAGTAGCTGGAAAGTTCCTGTCATTTACCCAGATAACATCTATGCTTGTGATCCTCTTGATTATATAATCATAAGTAAAGTAGGGAATTTTATCCAATGTTGTAACATCCTTTAATTTTTTATTTAGATAAGGTTTATTTTTGTCTTGAGCTGGAATATAAACTTGATACTCATGCAAAGTGCCAATTTCAGCTAAAATTCCTTGATAATAGTAATGAGTATATTTTTGTTCTTTTTCTAAAGGTGTTTTGGATTCTTTTATTATTTCTAAAATATTATTGGGAAGTTTGCTTTTATAGCTATTTAAAGCCCACAACCCGGGTTTTATCTTAAAGAAAAATCTGGAATCCTGAACAATTCTTCTAATAGAAGCGAAAGGAGTTTTTGTCTTCCATTCAGCTCCATCCAATTTCAAAGCATTCTCATTGAGATATTTCAAAGTTGCAAAGCCTCCATTTTTTTCCATTACTTTTATTACTGCTTCATATTGTTTCACAATCAACCTCCAAGATTAAATCCTCAAATTGATCAATGTTTTGTCTGGCCTTTTCTTCTGGTTTCATAATTTAATTATCTATAACCTTTTTGCCTTAATATAAATTTATATAAATATTCATATTGGTCTATAAAGAAATCATAAAACCAAATTATTTTTTTGTCAATAGGAAAGATAATTAAAAGGCAGAGTTCAGTGTCAGTGTAAGTGTCAGTGACAGTGGGAGAAGCATTCAGCTTTCAGCCATCAGCTTTTTTTACCAAATCCCAGATCCTACTTTTTACTTTTATCTTGTTACTTTGCCTTTGGGCAGTGATAAACACAGCCCCTACTCTTCCACCCATCTACTCATCCACCCATCTACTCATTTACCCATTTACTCATCAACTCAAAACTTAAAACTGTATTTGGGCTATTGTTCCATGCTTCCAAAATCATCGGAGGAAAGAGACTTAAACCAACTGTCCAACCTATCTTCATTGTTTAAAAAATCAGTAAATAAATCTGATAGTATGGACTTTGAATAAACAGAGTCTGATACATAAATTTTTGATCTATTTTTAAGAGCAATCGCTATAGCATCAGAAGGTCTTGAATCAACAACAATAACTCCATCATCTTTTTT
>JAUWNT010000027.1 GCA_030612495.1 Candidatus Aminicenantota bacterium | reverse complement strand
TGGTGATGCCAGGAGATAACACGGTTTTTAAGATAGAGTTGATAACGCCAATAGCAATGGAGAAGGGATTGAAGTTTGCAATAAGAGAAGGCGGCAGGACAATTGGCGCAGGCTCTGTAACTGAAATTATTGAGTAAAATATGGCTAAGAGTGATAAAAGAATAACAATAAACCTTATGTGTAAAGAATGTAAAGAAAAAAATTACTCTACATACAAAAATAAGCAGAATACAACGGACAAATTGAATTTGAAAAAATATTGTCCGAGATGTAGAAAACACACAGAGCACAAGGAGGTTAAATAGGTCAGTAGTTCAATTGGTAGAGCACCGGTCTCCAAAACCGGCTGTTGGGGGTTCGAGTCCCTCCTGACCTGTTTTAAAAAAATGGGAAAAAATAAAAAAAATATTTTTAAACGTATAGGGGATTATTTGACTGAGGTCAAAGGTGAATTAAAAAAGGTGACCTGGCCTACAAAGAATGATTTGTATAAGACAACGATTGCAGTAATTGTTTCTTCAATTATATTTGGTGTCTATTTATTTTTAGTAGATGTTTTTTTTTCAAGAGTTATTAATGAAGTAATAAATTTAATAAAATAGAATGATGGATAAAAAATGGTATGTAATTCATGTGTTTTCAGGCTCAGAAGAGTTTGTATTTAAAGCGCTTGAAGAAAAAATAAAGAAATTTAAAATGGATGATCAAATTGAGAAGATTGTAATACCAAAAGAGAATGTAATTGAAATTAAAGATGGTAAGAAAGTTATAAGCGAAAAAAGATCTTTCCCAGGATATATGTTAGTAAAAATGGATATGAATGATAAAAATTGGTATTTTGTAAGAAATACTTCTAAAGTGACTGGTTTTGTTGGTGCAGGGAAAAAACCAAAGCCTCTGTCTGAAAAAGAAGTTTCAACTATTTTGAAACATATTGAATCCACTCAAAACACACCTCAACCTAAATATCATTTTGAAGTAGGAGAAGCAGTAAAGATTATTGATGGCCCGTTTCTTAATTTTAATGGTGTTGTGGATGATGTCCAGGAAGAGAAGAATGTATTAAAGGTCACGGTTACGATTTTCGGCAGACCAACACCAGTTGATTTGAATTTTCTACAAGTTGAAAAAATTTAGGAGATTGATAAATGGCAGATCTAAAAAAGAAAAAAGTTGTAACAAGTTTTAAACTTCAATTACCGGCTGGTAAAGCAACGCCCGCACCTCCGGTTGGCCCAGCATTAAGCCAACATGGTTTAAACATAATGGAGTTTGTTAACCAATTTAATAAGGCTACATCAAAAATGGAAGATGGG
This sequence comes from Candidatus Aminicenantota bacterium, assembly GCA_030612495.1. Lineage (GTDB taxonomy): Bacteria > Acidobacteriota > Aminicenantia > UBA2199 > UBA2199 > JAUWNT01. The sequence goes on along the minus strand of JAUWNT010000027.1, from coordinate 17,530 downwards.
ATGATTGTACCAGTTGAGGTTATGACACATCCAGACAAGACATTTAGCATTGAATATAAGACCCCTCCTGTTTCTTATTTGTTAAAAAAAGCAGCAGGTATAATGAAGGGATCAGGTGAGCCAAATAAAGAAAAGGTTGGGAAAGTATCAAAAAAGCAACTAGAAGATATTGCTAAGATAAAAATGCCTGATTTAAATACAAATGAAATTACAGAGGCTTTAAAAATAGTAGAAGGGTCAGCAAGATCTATGGGAGTGGAGATAAAAAATGGCTAAAAGAGGAAAATCATATTTAAAGGCAAAGGAAAAGATTGAAGAAAGAGAGTATACTGTTGAAGAAGCAATCTCTTTATTAAAAGATATAAAATCATCCAAGTTTGATGAATCTATTGATATTTCAGTAAGACTCGGAGTTGACCCGAAGTATCCTGAACAAATGGTTAGAGGAACTATTGTTTTACCATATGGCACAGGAAAGGTTACAAAAGTGCTTGTTATTGCTTCTGGTGAAAAACAAAAAGAAGCTGAACAATCCGGGGCAGATTTTGTAGGAGGAGAGGAAATTGTGGAAAAGATTAAAAAAGAGAATTGGTTTGATTTTGATGTGCTTGTTTGTACTCCGGATATGATGAAGCATATTGGGAAACTTGGCAAATTACTAGGACCAAAAGGTTTGATGCCCAGTCCGAAGTCTGGGACAGTTACTTTTAATGTAAAAGAAACTGTAAGTGATATAAAGAAAGGAAGGGTAGAGTTTAAAGTAGATAAAACTGGGATTATAAATTCCAGTATTGGTAAGATTTCTTTTACTAAAAATGATATAATTTCTAATGTAAATGATTTTGTTGGAGCTGTATTAAAGGCAAAACCTGTTTCTTTAAAAGGTAGATATGTTAAATCGCTTTGTATTAGCTCTACAATGAGCCCTTCCATTAAATTAAATATACAGGAATTTGAAAAATAGTTGAGGAGGATTCAATGGTTAGTACACAGATTTTAAAAAGAAAAAAAAAGGAAGTTGAAAACTTAAGAAAATTGTTTAGCAATAATGGTGTATATTTGTTTGACTATAGAGGATTAAATGTTTCTGAATTTGAAGATTTAAGAAATAGGGTGAAGAAAGTCGGAGCAAATGTTAAAGTCATAAAAGATAGAATTGCTATAAAATATTTTGAAGGTCAGAAAGAGAAACATGGGAGGGAACTTTTTAATGGACCGATTGCTGTTGCATATGCTGAAGAAAATTTTGTTGAAGTGGCAAAAATTATTGTAGATTTTGAAAAGGATAATAAAAATATAAAAATAAAATCTGGATTCATTGAAGATACTTTTGTAGATGTTAATAAGGTAAGAGAAGTTGCAAAACTTCCAAATAAAGAACAGTTAATAGCGCAAGTTGCTTTCTCAGTAGCAATGCCTTTGAAAAAATTTGGAATGAGTTTGTCTGCTCCTCTTAAGAATTTTGTAGTCTTATTGAATAATTTAAAAGATAAAAGAGAAAAGGAGAAAAACAATGGCTGAAATTAAAAAGGAAGATTTTTTTAAACATCTTGATAATTTGACTGTACTTAAGCTGTCAGACTATATCAAAGAATTTGAAGAAAGGTATGGTATTAAGGCTGAAATGGCTGCTATGCCAGTTGCAGGTACTAGTGCTCCTGTCGAAGAAGTCAAGGAAGAAAAAACTGATTTTGATATTGTATTGAAAACAGTAGGCCCTAAGAAGATTAATGTTATTAAAGTCGTAAGAGAAGTGACTGATTTAGGATTGAAAGAAGCAAAGGAAGTTGTAGATAAGGCTCCTGGTGATGTAAAAAAAGGCGTTTCAAAGGAAGAAGCAGAAGAAATAAAGAAGAAATTTGAAGGAGTGGGAGCAGAAGTAGAGATAAAATAAATTAAAGGATAGATATGCAAAATAAAAAAAGTTATATTGAGAGGGTTGATTTCTCTAAAATTAAAGCCCCTATAGAGATTCCAAATTTATTGGAAATTCAAAGAAGATCTTATAAAATGTTTTTACAAATTGATGAATTGCCTGAAAAAAGGAAAAATTTAGGAATACATGCTGCTTTTAAAGCAATTTTCCCTATTTCAGATTTTAAAGAGAATGCAATTCTTGATTATGTGTCCTATTCTCTTGGAGATTGGGCTTGTAAATGTGGAAATTTACAGGGGATTGAGAATGCACAACCATATTGTAGTAAATGCGGTTCGTTGCTAAAAATAGGAGCTAAAACAGGGGATGATTCTGTTTGTCCTGAATGTATAAGTAGAGGTACGGTTAGGTATAAAACCTGCCCTCTTTGTGGTTCTGAAGTTCAATTAAAAATAAAATATACTCCAGAGGAATGCCTTGATAGAGGTTTTGATTATTCGATACCTTTGAAAGTAAAGTTAAGATTAGCTCTGTATTCTGAAGATAAAGATGGTGGTAGGGTTATTAACGATGTGAAAGAGCAGGAAATATTTTTCGGAGAAATGCCATATATAACTGATAGAGCCACATTTATTATAAATGGTACAGAGAGGGCTGTTGTATCTCAGCTACAGAGGTCTCCTGGAATATATTTCCTTCCAGGTAAATCAAGAGGAGAATATACAGCAAAATTGATACCAGCCAGAGGTGCATGGCTTGAGTTTGAAGAAAAGTTAGGTCTACTTCAACTTAGGCTTGATAAAAGAACAAAAAGGATTAATATTACGACTTTTTTAAAGGCTATGGGGCTTTCAGATGACCTGGAAATATTAAAGAAATTCTATACTATTATCCCTGCAAAAGTAGAAAATGGAATATTTTATTTTAAGAATTCAAGGTTTTTAAAAGATACAATATTAAGTGCTCCTATTTATGATAAAAAGAAAAAAGAGATACTTCCTGCTGGAACAAAGCTAATGATAAAGTATATTAAAGATCTGGAAAAATTAGGAATAGAGTATATACCAATTGATATTGAAACATTTGAAGATTTATACTCAGCAACAGATATTGAAAATGTTTTGACATTAAATGAACCTATTTCTACTCCTCAAATCAAAAAGTTAAGAAAAATAAATATTGATTTTAGTGTGTTTTTCCCGGAGAGTGATGAAGAAGATTTAGGACCTATGATTGCACACACTTTAAGGAAGGATAAAAAGAGAAAAGATGTTGTAGAACCTAGCAAACTTGATGATAAAAGTAAAATTGAGATTGAAGATAGAATTCCGAAAAGTCAGGGTGATGCATGTATTGAAATTTTTAAGAAACTTCGACCAGGTGAACCTGTTACTCTTGAGGGATCAAAAAAGTTCTTTGAAAATATGGTTAAAGATCCTAAAAGGTATGATCTATCTTCTGTAGGACGTTTGAAATTAAATATTAAGCTGGGATTTAAGAAGGATTTTAATAAGGATGTATACACTCTCACTATAAATGACTTAATTGAGATTATAAGAAATTTTTTTAGGTTAAAATATGATAAAACTGGAAAGTTGAAAGTTGATGACATTGATCATCTTGCAAATAGAAGAATCAGAGCTGTTGGTGAGCTTGTTGAAAATGCGTTTAGAATTGGGTTAATGAGGTTGGAAAAGGTAATTAAAGATAGGATAACTAATGCTCAGGATATTTCTGTAATGTTACCTCGAGATTTATTAAATACAAAACCGGTTTTTGCTGCTATAAAGGAATTTTTTGGAACATCTCAGCTGTCTCAATTTATGGATCAAACAAATGCTATTTCTGAAACCACTCATAAAAGAAGAATATCTGCTTTGGGTCCAGGTGGACTGAATAGAGAAAGAGCAGGATTTGAAGTCAGAGATGTTCACTCTTCTCACTATGGTAGAATTTGTCCAATTGAGACTCCTGAAGGTCCAAACATTGGCTTGATTTCGTCTTTGACAACATATGCCAGGGTAAATGAATATGGTTTTATTGAAACTCCATATAGAAAAGTCGAAAATAAGAGGGTTGTTAATTATTTTGAAATAAAATATCCGGGAGGCTCGATATTTAAATATAAAGAGTTAGTAAGAGAAGATGATTTGGGAAAAGAAGTAAAACGTTTAAAAAAGGCAAAAAAAGAGGAACCTCTTTTTGAGTATTATCCGTTTTATTTGACTGCATGGGAAGAAGAAGGTTATGTTATTGCACAGGCAAATGCAAAGATTGATGAACAAGGTAATTTTATTACAAAAAGAGTTAATGCGAGAAGGGGTAATGAAACAGTTTTAATTCAGCCTGAAAAGGTTGATTATATGGACATATCCCCAAAACAAATTGTTTCTGTTTCAGCTGCTTTAATACCATTCTTGGAGCATGATGATGCTAATAGAGCATTAATGGGTTCAAATATGCAGAGACAAGCAGTCCCTCTGGTTAATCCGCAAGCTCCAATTGTTGGAACTGGGATGGAGTATAAATTAATAAAAGATTCCGGGGTTGATATTGTTTGTAAAAGGGATGGTGTTGTAATGAATGCTGATGCAGAAAGGATTATAATAAAAACTGATAAAAATAAAGAAAATAAGTTAGATTTTTCGGAAGTCAGTGCAGATCTGTATGAAATGAGAAAGTTTAGAAGGTCAAATCAAAATACATTGATTAATCAAAGACCAATTGTAAAAGTTAGTGACAGAGTTGAAAAAGGTCAAATCTTAGCTGATGGCCCTGCATCAGATATGGGAGAACTTGCACTTGGGCGTAATGTGCTTACAGCATTTATCCTGTGGAGAGGATATAATTATGAGGATGCTATTATTCTAAGTGAAAAACTTGTAAAAAATTCTGAATTTAATTCGATTTATATTGTTGAGCAGACAATTGAGGCAAGAGAGACAAAATTGGGTAAGGAAGAGATAACACGAGATATACCTGGTGTGTCTGAAGCTGTTTTAAAGAATCTAGATGAAAATGGAATAGTTAGAATTGGAGCAAATGTAATACCTGGAGAGATTCTTGTTGGAAAAGTGTCCCCTAAAGGTGAAACTCAGCTATCGCCTGAAGAAAAATTGTTGAGAGCTATATTTGGTGAACAGGCTTCTGAGATTAAAGATACTTCTCTTTATTGCCCTCCTGGAGTTGAGGGAACTGTTATTGATATAAAGGTATTTACAAGAAGGGGGCTACAAAAAGGAGCAAGAGCGATTGAGATTGATGAAATCGAGTGTTCAAGGCTTGAAAGAAATTTTGAAGATGAAGAAAAAATATTGATAAATGATAAATTTGAAAAGATAAAAAATCTATTAAAAGATACTAAAATCAATAAGAGTTTTTCTTATCTAGGAATTAAACACAAAAAGGGGAGTAAAATTTCTTTTCAAGAAATTGAAAAAATTGATGAAGTATTTCTGAAAATTATCAAGAAAAGTATACCTGGTAAACTCAAAGATGTAATAGGAGAGATTGAATCAAAATCACGACTTCACGTGGAAGCTTTAAAAAAGGAATTACAGGCGAAGATTGATCAGATGAAGAGGGGAGATGAGTTTTCTCCTGGAGTTATTAAGATAATAAAGGTTTTAGTTGCAGTAAACAGAAAAATATCTGTTGGTGATAAAATGGCAGGAAGGCATGGAAATAAAGGGGTAGTCTCGAGAATTTTACCTGTAGAAGATATGCCTTTTCTTGAGGATGGCACACCCATTGATATGATTTTAAATCCGCTTGGAGTTCCTTCAAGAATGAATGTTGGTCAAATTTATGAATTAATACTTGGTTGGGCAGGCAAAACTTTAGGATGCTATTTTAAAACGCCGGTTTTCGATGCTGCCACTGAAGAGGATGTAAAACATTATTTAAGAGAAGCTGGATTACCAGAAGATGGAAAAGTTAACTTGTATGATGGGATAACTGGTGAACTTTTTGAAAGTAAGGTTACTGTTGGGTATATGTATATGATGAAACTTGAACATATGTCAGATGATAAGATCCATGCTCGTTCTACAGGACCTTATTCATTAATAACTCAACAACCTCTTGGTGGTAAAGCTCAATTTGGAGGACAGCGTGTGGGTGAGATGGAAGTTTGGGCATTTGAAGCTTATGGAGCAGCATATATGCTTCAAGAAATATTGACTATTAAATCTGATAATATTAGTGGAAGAAATGAGATATATTCAGCAATTGTAAAGGGAACAATGGAATTTAATCCAGGACTTCCTGAATCTTTTAATGTATTAGTGAAAGAATTGAAAAGTTTGGCTTTGAATATTGAAATGATAAGAAAAGATAAAGTTAGTGATGAAGATACTTTAAAGGAAAATATAGCTAATATGCCTTAAGGAGAGCTATTATGTATAAGATCAAAAAAAGCAATAAAGAAGTCAATATTATGGATTATAGTAAAATAAGAATAAGTCTTGCTTCTCCTGGGGATATAAGGGTTTGGTCTTCTGGTGAAGTAACAAAACCTGAAACAATAAATTATAGAACTTTTAAACCTGAAAGGGATGGCTTGTTCTGTGCAAAGATATTTGGACCAACACAGGATTTTAGATGTTTGTGCGGTAAATATAAAGGATTAAAATATAAGGGGATTGTTTGTGAGAAGTGTGGTGTAGAGGTTACTCTTTCTTCCGTAAGAAGAGAAAGAATGGGACATATAGAGTTGAACTCGAAAGTAGCACATATATGGTTTTTTAAGGGAATACCTTCACGCATTGGCATTCTTCTTGAAATAAATGCCAAGTTACTTGAACATATTATTTATTTTGAAAGTTATATTATTATTGATCCAGGGAAAGTTCCAGGTCTAAAGTTCAAACAAACTCTTACTGAAGAGGAATATGTAAATTTAGTTAATAAATTTGGAGATGGTTCATTTAAAGCTGAAATGGGTGCAGAAGCTATTTATAAATTGTTGAAAATGATTAATATTGAGAAAGAAGTTACAACTCTAAAATCTAAAATAAGAACAGAAAAATCAGTTCAAAAGAAAAAAAGTATGGCAAGAAGGTTAAAGTTATTAGAAGATTTCCTGAATTCCGGGAATAAACCTGAATGGATGATATTAGAAACAGTGCCTGTACTTCCTCCTGATTTAAGGCCTCTTGTAAGATTAGATGGCGGGAGGTTTGCTTCTTCAGATTTAAATGATTTATATCGGAGGGTTATTAATAGGAATAATAGGTTAAAAAGGCTGCTTGATTTAAAAGCACCTGATTTAATTATTAAAAATGAAAAAAGAATGCTACAAGAGTCAGTAGATGCCCTGTTTGACAATCAGAAGAGAAATAAGAGTTATATGAGTTCTCAAAAAAGGCCTTTAAAGTCTTTATCAGATGCGTTGAAAGGGAAACATGGGAGATTCAGGCAGAATTTGTTGGGTAAAAGGGTTGATTATTCTGGAAGATCAGTTATTGTTGTTGATCCAAAGTTAAAATTAGATGAATGTGGAATACCGAAGAAAATGGCAATAGAACTTTTTAAACCATTTATTTACAACAAACTTGAGAGAAAAGGTATGGTAACAACTTTAAGGGTTGCAAGGACCTGGGTTGAGGAAAATAGAGATGAAGTATGGGATGCTCTTGACGAGGTAATAAAGGAACATACAGTTCTTCTAAATAGAGCTCCAACTCTTCATAGATTGGGTATCCAGGCTTTTAAACCACACTTGGTTGAAGGAAATGCAATAACTCTACATCCATTAGTTTGTCCTGCTTTCAATGCTGATTTTGATGGAGATCAAATGGCTGTTCACATTCCTCTTTCATTAGAGGCTCAAGCAGAAGCAAAAATATTAATGATGTCAACAAACAATATTTTATCACCATCAAATGGGAAGCCACTTGCTGTACCTACGCAAGACATGATTCTTGGTTTTTATTATCTTACTTTTACCAAAAAGAATCTAAAAGGCGAGAATATGATATTTAGTTCTGTTAAAGATGTAATTCGAGCTTTTGAATGTAAAATTATTGATTTGAATGCTATGATTAGGGTTAGATATTTTGGTGAGATAAAGAATTTAGATGCTTATATGCTTGATTCACAGGATGTGGCAAATTGCCCTATATCAATAATAAAACAAGGGGATAATCAGCTATTAGTTACAACTGCTGGTAGGATTATATTTAATCAGTTGTTACCTGGTGGTATTCCTTATATAAATGGATTACTAAAAAAGAAAGGGATTCAGAATATAGTTTATTATATATATCTAAAATTTGGATTTGGGCCCACTGTTGAAACTCTTGATAGACTCAAAGAAGCTGGATTTGAGTATGCTACTAGAGCTGGATTTACAATAAGTATTTCAGATTTGGTTGTACCTGAAGAAAAAGAAGATATCCTGAAAATGACTGAAAAAGAGCTTGACCAGATTGAGAAGATGTACAATGATGGACTTTTAACTGCAAATGAAAGGCATAATAGTATCATTGATAAATGGAGTAAAGCAACTGATGAGATAAGAGATAAGATGTTTGCTGGGATAAAAAAAATGAGTTATGAAGGAAAAGGTATAAACCCACTTTTCGTTATGTCTGATTCAGGTGCAAGGGGAAGTCAAGATCAGTTGAAGCAATTAGCTGGGATGAGAGGACTTATGGCAAAGCCATCAGGTGAAATACTTGAAACACCGATTACTGCAAATTTTAAAGAGGGCTTGTCTGTATTACAATATTTTATTTCAACTCATGGTGCAAGAAAAGGCCTTGCAGATACTGCATTAAAGACTGCAGATGCTGGATATTTAACCAGGAAGCTTGTAGATGCTGCTGCTGAAGTTATTGTGAAAGAGGATGATTGTGGAACAACAAGTGGGATAGAAGTAGCAGCAATAATTGAGAATGGAAAGGAAATTGAGTCATTATTGGATAGGATCATTGGAAGAACTTCTATGGAAGATATACTTAACCCTGATAATCCTGAGCAAGTAATAGTAAAAGAGGGTGAAATAATTAATGAAGATAAAGCCAAAGATATAATTGATTCAGGTATTTTAAGAGTAAAAATCAGATCAGCCTTAACCTGTAGAACTAAAGCTGGTATTTGTAGAAAATGTTATGGGAGAAATTTGTCAACAGGGAAATTAATAGAATTAGGTGAAGCAGTAGGAATTATAGCTGCTCAGTCAATTGGTGAGCCTGGTACTCAATTGACAATGAGAACATTTCATATTGGTGGAGTTGCTTCTGGAGCAGAGGGTCATACTGAGTTGCATTCAGGATGTGAGGGCACTGTAAAGTTTGCAGATTTAAATATTATTAAAGATAAAGAGGGAATTTCAATTGCAATGGATAGAACTGGATCTATTCAAATACTTGATTCGAAAAAAAGAGAAAGAGCTATATATCCAATTGCCTATGGCTCAAAAGTTTTAGTGGAAGATGGTACAAAAGTACATATAGGGGATTTATTGGTTGAATGGGATTCCTATGCGAATGCAATGTTAACAAACGATGATGGAATTGTTGAATTAAAAGATCTTGAAGAGAATATTTCTTTTGTTCTTGATAGGGATGAGTCAACTGGTAAAATCACTACGATTATTATAGATATAAAAGAAGATAAATTGAGAGATGAATTACAACCCTGTGTTATTATTCGTGATAAGGTAACTAACAAAATAAAGAGAAAATATTACTTACCACTAAATGCTCATGTTTTTATTAAAGATGGAGATGAAGTAAGAGCAGGTGATGTTATTGCAAAGATTCCATCAGAGTTTGCAAAGACAAAAGATATAACAGGTGGTCTTCCAAGAGTTACAGAGTTGTTTGAAGCAAGAAAACCAAAAAACCCTGCTAAGATGGCTCAAATTGATGGTGTTGTTGAATATGGGAAAGTCTCAAAAGGTTCGAGGAAATTAATAATAAAACCATTTGATAAAAATGTCAAACCTGATGAGCATAATATTCCACGTGGAGCTTATATAATTGTTGGTGATGGAGATAGAGTGACAGCAGGAACTCCTCTTATGGATGGACCTTTAAATCTTACTGATATTTTGAATGTACTTGGAGAACGTAAATTGGGTGAGTATCTTTTAAAGCAAATTCAAGAAGTTTACAGATTGCAGGGAGTTGCTATTAATGACAAGCATATAGAGATAATTATAAGACAGATGATTAAATGGAGGAGAGTGGAAGATATCGGGGATACAGTTTTTATTCCTGAACAAATTGTTGAAAAGTGGAAATTTGAAGAGGAGAATATGAGAGTTGAAGCTGAGGGTGGAATGCCAGCAAAAGCAAAGGTAACACTTCTTCCAATTTCAAGGGCTTCACTTGCATCTGAAAGCTTTATTTCTGCTGCTGCATTCCAGGAGACAACTAAAGTTTTAACGGAAGCTGCAATTTCCGGAAGGGAAGATGAGTTAAAAGGTATTAAAGAAAACGTGACTATGGGAAGGCTAATTCCTGCTGGAACTGGATTTTCATACTATCAGAATGTTGAATTGGATGAAGTTGAAGAGCTTTTCAGAACTGCAAAATAAAATAATTAGTTTTTTACTTTTCTCTTGCCATTATAAAGGACATTGCTTCTTCACGAGTTGCAATTTTATCACGGAAACTACCTCTTAAAGCTGAAGTGATAGTTATTGATCCTGGTTTTTTTGCACCTCTCATTGTCATACACAGATGTTCTGCTTTTATAACAACCATAACACCAAGAGGTGATAGAGCTTTTGCAAGATAATCAGCTATTTGTTTTGTTAATCTTTCCTGTATTTGAAGCCTTTTAGAGAGAGTATCAATTAGTTGAGCTATTGTGTTTAACCCCATAATTTTACCTTTATTTGGTATATAAGCAATACTGGCTGTTCCAGAAAATGGAAGAAGGTGGTGTTCGCACATGGAATAAATTGGAATATCTTTTAATATAACCATTTCATCATGTTTTTCTTCGCTGAGTAATTTAGTAAATTTATCTGGATCATCGTGAATACCTGAAAGAACTTCTAAAAACATATTTGCAACTCTTTGAGGAGTTTTTTTTAATCTTTTTGAGTTAGGATTTTCACCAATTCCTTCAAGGATTAATTTAACTCCATTTTTTATTTTTTCTATATCGATATTGTTCATACTCATCTCCTTAAAATATTTCATTATTAATTAGAAATGTCCAATTGTCAAGCAATTTGAAAATTAATGATTTAAAGATTTTTAAAGATTTTTCTTGAAATTTTAGGTATGATGTTTTATTATGATTTTTAAAAGAGATTTAAAATCAGCTTGTATGACAAGTTTATTCTAAGGAGGTTCCTATGAGAAAAATAGGAATTGTTTTTGTTTTTTTACTAGTTTCAACTAATTTTATCTTCTCAGCAAAAAAAATAACATTTGATCAAGCTTTTCAAAATAAGGGAGAAAAGTTATTTAAAAAGTTACCTATGGTATTTGGATGGTTAGACAATTCAAACTACTATGAATTAAAAAAAGGCAAACTTTTTAGGGTTAATGCGAGAAAAGGTAAATCAAAAATTTTTATAGATCCTTCTGAGTACAAAGAGATAAGTAAAAAAGGTTTTAATTTATTTAACTCTTCTGATAAAACAAAAGATTTTAATAGATTTCTTTTTCTAAAAGATAATGATATCTTTTTGTTTTTAAGAAAAGATAATAAAATTGTTCAAATAACTAAAACTAAAGCAATTGAAAAAAACCCTAAGTTTTCTCCAGATGGTAATAAGATCGCTTATACTTTAGAAGGCAATCTTTTTGTTTATGATATTGTTAATAAAAAAAATATTCAATTAACAAAAGATGGAAATGATGTAATTCTAAATGGTTATGCTTCCTGGATATATTATGAAGAAATACTTGGGAGAAGAAGTAGATATAAAGCTTTCTGGTGGAGCCCAGATAGTGATAAAATAGTTTTTATGAGGTTTGATCAAACAAAAGTGCCTGTATTTACCATAGTTAGCTCAAAGGGGGATTATGGTGATGTGAAAAAACAATATTATCCGAAAGCAGGGTATCCTAACCCTGAAGTTCAGTTGGGTATTGCTGATATTTCAAGCAATAGAGTGGATTGGATGAATATTAGTAACAAAGATTATTATCTTGCGTTTCCTGTTTGGAATTTTAAAAGTGATAAGATCTATTTCCAATGGATGAATAGAGGTCAGGATCATTTAAAAATATTGGTTTATGATTTAAAAACAAAAAACATAAGTCAATTTTATGAGGAAAAGCAGAAGACATGGGTTAAGCTTTTTGAGTCAAAAGACTTTCATCTATTAAAAAATGGAGATATTTTGATTAGAAGCTCAAAGCATGGATGGTCTCATATATATTATGTTTATAAGAGTGGAAAAATATTGAAAATTACTTCAGGAGATTGGTCCGTAACCATGATTAATTTGGTAAATGAGAGAAAGAAACAGATTTATTTCAGTGCAAAAAAGGAGGATTCAACAGAAATAGATTTTTATAGAACAGATTTTTATGGAAAGAGTATAAAAAGATTAACTCGATATAATGGGGTACATTTTGTGAATGTTTCTCCAAATGGTAATTATTTTATTGACAGATATTCATCATTAAATACTCCTACAAAAGTCTGTATAATGAATAATAAAGGAAAGTTAACCAGGGATATTGGTGATAGTTATTCTCCTGTAATAAAAAAATATTCTATTCCAAAACGAGAATTATTCAGAATTGAAACTAATGATGGTTATAAGCTTCCGGTAATCTGGTGTTTACCTCCTGGATTTGATTCAAATAAGAAGTACCCGGTAATTATCGAGACATATGGTGGCCCGGAAAGCCAAACAGTTTATAATAGTTATGGTTATAGGCCCTTAAGGAATTTTTTCTTAGCTCAGCAGGGTATTATTGTTATAAGAGTAGATCATAGAGGTTCAGGTCATTTTGGTAAAAAGGGTGCTGAACTAATGTATAGAGATTTAGGTAAATGGGAGATGTTTGACTATATTCAGGTAGTAAAATATTTGTATAAATTACCATTTATAGATAAAGAAAAGATAGGGATTGAAGGAGGTAGTTACGGAGGTTACGTAACTGCATTAGCTTTAACATATGGCTCAGATTATTTCAAATATGGTATTGCAAGTTTTTCAGTAATTGATTGGAGGCTCTATGATACGGTTTATACAGAAAGATATATGGATACTCCTTCTGAGAATCCTGAGGGTTACAAAAGAAGTTCTGTTTTAAGTTATATTGATAAGTATAAAGGAGGTTTGAGGATTATTCATGGCACTATGGATGATAATGTTCATATGCAGAATACAATTCAGTTTATTAATAAAGTTGTTGGTTCTGAAAAACCTGTAGAATTGATGCTGTATCCTGGAGGGAAACATGGATTCAGGGGTAAAAAAAGATCGGCATTAATTAAATCGGATATAAATTTTTGGTTAAAGAGTTTTTTTGAGAAAGAACTTAAACCATAATAATTTTAATTATATGGATCTTGAAGAAAAAATAATTTTTGATATAGTTAAATTTGCGCTATTAGAGGATAGGATTGAAGATGATATAACTACAAATTCTCTTGTTGAATATGATCAAAAAATTATTGCGGAAGTAATTGTTAAAGAGCATGGAATTATTTCAGGAATAGATGTATTTAAAAAGACTTTTTATATGGTTGATCCTGAGATTTATATCAATGTTTTTGCTGGAGATGGTTTTTCAGTGAAAAGGGGTTGTGTTATACTTGAGATTAATGGAAGAGAAAGCTCTGTTTTAAAAGCAGAGAGAACTGCTTTAAATTTTTTACAGAGGTTAAGTGGGATTGCAACTTTAACAAGGAAGTTTGTTGATAGAATAAAACCATACAATGTTATTTTACTTGACACAAGGAAAACAACTCCTGGAATGAGATATCTTGAAAAAAAAGCTGTGAGAGATGGAGGTGGAACAAATCATAGGCTAAATCTTGAGGATATGGCAATGGTTAAAGATAATCATATAAAGATGGCAGGAACTATTACAAATGCTGTTAAGAAGATTAGGGAAAAATTTCCATGTAAACGGATTGAAGTTGAAGTTAAAGATCTGGATGAGTTTAGAGAAGCATTGAGTTTAGATATAGATATGATTATGCTTGATAATTTTAGTATAAAAATGATAAAAGAAGCTGTTAGGATAAATAAAAAAAGTGTAAAATTAGAGGTCTCTGGTAATATAAGATTTGAAAATATTGAAGAAAAAGCTAAAACGGGTGTAGATTATATTTCTGTTGGTGCTTTAACTCATTCTTTTAAATCACTTGATTTAAGTTTAAATATAAGGAGATAAATGAAAGAATATTATGAAACTGATGTATTGATAATAGGTGGGGGAATTGCAGGCTCAACAGCGGCATTGGTTCTTGCGGAAAATGGGATAAATACAACATTGATTTGTAAAGGAGATGATTTCACAGAAACAAATACACATAAAGCTCAGGGAGGTATAGCTTTTTTGAGTGAAGGGGAGAAACCAAAAGACTTTATTAATGATATTATTAGGAGTGGAGATAATATTAATTTTCTGGATGCAGTTGAACAAGTTGTAAATGATTCACGCAAGCTAGTTAAGGATATTTTAATTGATAAGATCAAGGTTCCATTTTCAATGAATGATGGTCGTTTTGCTCTTGCAAGAGAGGCTGCTCATTCAAAAAGAAGAGTGTTAAATGTAAAGGATATGACTGGCAAGGTTGTCCAGGAACATTTTTTTGGGTATTTAAAAAAGTTGAAAAATTTAAAAATTATGTTTAATCATACAGCAATAGATCTACTTGCATTTCCGCATCATTCTAAAAATCCCTCCAGATTGTATAAGGAGCCTGAAACAATAGGTGCTTATGTTCTTAATCAAAGAACAAAAAGGGTTTTAAGGATATTTTCAAAAAAGGTAATATTAGCTACTGGTGGGTTGAGCAGTATATATCTTCATTCTACAAATCCAGCTGGCGCTGTTGGTAATGGAATTGCAATGGCTTATAGAGCAGGGGCACAGCTTGCTAATCTTGAGTATGTCCAATTTCACCCAACTTCTCTATTTCACAAAGAGGCAGATAGTTTTTTGATTTCTGAGGCAGTAAGAGGAGAAGGTGCAAGGTTAATGAATAGAAAAGGCGAATATTTTATGAAAAAGTATTCTCCGCTTGGTGATCTGGCTCCAAGGGATGAAGTATCTCGTTCCATTTATGAAGAGATGATAGAAAATGGCGATGATTATGTTCTACTTGATCTTAAATCTTTTGCTAAAATAGATATAAAAGAGAGATTCCCTACTATATATGATCGTTGTTTACAGTATGGAATTAAAATCGATGAGGTTCCAATTCCAGTTGTACCTGCAGCACATTATAGTTGTGGAGGTGTTTTATCTGATTTAAAAGGAAGCACAAGTTTAAAAAACCTTTATGCTATTGGGGAGGTTGCTAATACAGGTGTGCATGGAGCAAACAGGTTAGCTTCTGTTTCATTGCTTGAGGGATTGGTGTGGGGTGTTAAAAGTGCTGAGCATATATCAGAAAATATTTATAAAGAAGATAAGCCCTATGTAGTTGATGAAGTTCCAGAATGGAAATACCCGTATCCACAGGAAGAAATAGATCCTGCTCTTGTATTGCAAGATTTTATTATGATAAAACATACTATGTGGAATTATAGTGGAATAATAAGAACAGTGAGGCGCCTGGAAAGAGCTAAATCTGATATGGAATATCTAAAACACAGGATAGGAAAATTTTATCAGAAAACTGAGATAACTAATGGTATTATTGATCTAAGAGATAGCGTTCAAGCTGCATTACTTGTAGTAAATGCAGCTTTACACAACAATGTCTCAAAAGGCGCACATTTTATAAAAAGTTTTGATGATAAATAAGTTTAAAAAAGATAAACCTGAAAGCAGACTATAAGCCGGATTCTGTCTTGAAGAATCATTTATCTGGGCAATTAATCGCTTAACTGCTCAAGCGGCTAACCCAAAGGTCTCGGCCGGGACAGCCTTAAACACCTTTTATTTAGCCTTGCTCCGGGTGGGGTTTATCTCAGTTTTGATTGTCTTCAATCAAAACGGTGAGCTCTTACCTCACCTTTTCACCTTTACTCTTTGAAATAACTATAACAGCTATTTCAAGGGGCAGTCTGTTCTCTGTGACACTTTCCTTATCTGCTTCTGGCAGACAGTTCCTGTTAGGAACCACCCTTCCCTGCGGAGTCCGGACTTTCCTCACCATTATGAAAATGGCGCGATTCTTCATCTGCTTTCAGGTCATCAGGGATTATTATATCAAGAATCTCAACTTTTTTGTAGAGGTTACTACGCGTTAACTGGATTTCCTTTGAGGTTTGCGCAATACTATAGTTGAATTCTTTTAATTTTTTTTCTAAAAAATATTTTTCAGATTTAGACTTGAAATCTTTCCATAATCTTATACCTTGAGAAGGGAATAGGGGTTTTTCCTGAATATCTTGCATATAATCTGGTAAGTCCTTTTCTGTGATTAGCTCAGAGTCATTCATTATAAGAAGTCTTTCAACTAAATTTCTTAGTTCTCTTACATTTCCCTTCCAATTATATTTTATAAAACAATTTATTGCTTCTTCTGAAAATAGTTTTCTTTTATAATTGTTTTCATTTAAAAAATAGTTTAAAAAATGTTCAATAAGTATTGGAATATCTTCTTTTCTTTCTCTTAAAGGTGGAGAATAGATAGGAACAACATTCAACCTAAAAAACAGATCTTCTCTAAAATCCCTTTTTTTTATTTCTTGATTAAGGTTTTTATTTGTAGCTGCAATAATTCTAACATCAACTTTTTTAATTTGTGAAGAGCCAACTACTTGAATTTCCCCCTCTTCAAGAACTCTTAAAACTTTTGCCTGGGCTTTTAAACTCAAATCTCCAACTTCATCAAGAAATATGCTTCCTTTATGGGCGGTTTCAAATTTACCTATTTTTTTTTCATATGCTCCTGTAAATGAGCCCTTTTCATGTCCAAACAATTCACTTTCAATTAATTCTTCTGGTATTGCAGCACAATTTACCTGAACAAATTTGTTTTTATTTCTTGTTGATTGATTATAAATACTACGAGCTATTAATTCTTTACCAGTTCCGCTTTCTCCTCTTATCAGGATAGTTGAGTCGGTTTTTGAAACCTTTTTTATTGTTTGTTTTAATTTTAATATAGCTTTAGATTCTCCCACAAGCTTGTATTTTTTTTCTGTAATATTTTTCAATGTATAATTTTCTTTTAGAAGTTTTACTTTTTCAGAAGCATTTCTTATTGTGAGTATCAGCTTTTCTCTTGAGATTGGCTTCTCAAGAAAATCAAAAGCCCCTAATTTTGAGGCTTCTACAGCCTCTTTAATGCCAGAATGCCCGGAAATCATTATAATTTCAGACAATTGGTTAATTTCTTTCATCTGTTTTAGAACTTGAATTCCATTAAACCCTGGCATTTTTACATCAAGTAAAACGATTTCCGGTTTAATTTCCTTGAATAAATCTATTCCTTCCAATCCATTATTAGTAGTAATTACTGGATAATTTTCGTAAGAAAGAACCATTTTGACTGATTTAAGAATATTTTTTTCATCATCAATTACAAGTACTTTTATAT
>JAUWNT010000163.1 GCA_030612495.1 Candidatus Aminicenantota bacterium | reverse complement strand
TAAAAACAAAATCAGATTGAAATGAATTGATATTAGGGTTATACTTTTGCGATGTTTGAGAGTGAAAAGATCAAGGGTGCTATTCTAGCACTGTTATCAGCCATATCCATTTCCCTTGTTTATATAGTATCAAAGACTGTTCAGAAAACTATGCCAACAAGCTTGTTCCTACTTTGGTGGTTCTTTTTCGCCGGAGTATGGGCATCTTTCATCCTTTACTATAAAAGAAAAGATTTTTTGTGCTATGTTAAAACTATAAAGAAACATAAGCTCTTTTTTATATACTTTACGATATCGGAAACCTATGGAGCGTTTATATTCTTTTATCTGATAAAAATTATAAATCCGGCAGTTGTATCATTCCTCGGAAGTGTGACACCTCTTTTTGTAGCGATCATTGCATTCTTCTATATTGGAGAAAAACTCTCTTTGAGAGAGATGTTAGGTGGAGCTCTCTCAATGGCAGGAGTATTTTTTATCACATATGCATCTCCTGACGTAAGTATTTTTTATGTTTTCCTTATTATGTCAACCGTTATGGTTTACTCATTCAACAATGTACTTGTGAAGAAAAAGACAAAAGATATTCCCCCGATCCTGATCACACTGATCAGAATATTCTTTCTCATCATTGCATATTTGATCTACAATTTCATCAAGGGAGGAATAAGGTTACCTGATCTGAGAGAATTTATCCTTCTGTCCGGTGGATCTCTTCTCGGTCCCATACTTGGAATGCTGGCACTATTCACTGCTTTTAAATATATAAAATCCACTGAAGTTTCACTGATAAAGAATAGCCAACCTTTTTTCGTTGTTGTTTTTTCCTATATTTTTCTCGGGATAATAATTTCAGTCGAACAATTAGTTGCAGGAATACTGATCACCCTTGGTATTTCTTTTATAGTAAGCGAAAAGAGAATGGGTATAAGGGCGATATTAAACAGATTAGTAAAGAACTGAATAGCAAGAGCATAGGTGGCAAGTCTTGCTTGGCAAGAGGGCAAAAGTAAAAAGGCATAAGGGAAAAGTAGGATCTGGGGACTGGGATTTAGTAAAAAATTGGTAAGGGGTTAGAGGAACTCCTATCTCCTATAGATATGAGATGTAATCTTCTAAATTTTTTATCAAGTAAAATGGAATAGACAAAACAGGTTTGCTAATTAACTTTTGCTGTTGAGAGATTTTTATCCCAAAAGGAATTGAATATTTTTCAAGGTACATATGCAGGCTATTTAATCTTCCAGTTTTCCCAGCTTTTACTTCAATAGGAAAAACTTTTGAACCTATCTGGATAATATAATCAACTTCCGCACTACTGCCCTTTGCTTCTCTTTCCCAGTAATAAATAGAAGGTTCCTTGTAATATTCTTGATATGCTATTAATTCCTGACCAACAAACTGCTCTGCAACCGCACCGGAATAAACATTAAGAAGGTTATTTTCTAATAAAATCTCATTACTGATTCCACAAATATTTTGCATAAGGCCTATATCAACGAATAGAACCTTAAAATGTCTTTCATTAGAATAAAAATCTGTAGGAGGAACTCCCCCTCTTGATTTTTTTACTCTATAAATAATGCCTGATTTTTCGAGAAGTTCCAGAGCATTCTTCAATTCTCGTGATTGAATTTCTCTATCAACATGAGAATATTTGAATTTTTTGCCGATCATTTTTGCTGCTGCATAAAATAATTTCTGAAGGTATTTAAACTTTGTTTTATTTGCATATTTACCAAAATCATCTCTGAAAGTCTGAATTATCATTGTTTGACGCATTATGCATTTTTTTAAATTTTCAGTCATTATATATTCCTTTACAACTGCTGGCATTCCTCCTATGATTGAATACTTCTTTATTATAGAAATCAATTTATTATGAATTGCATCATTAATAGTGGAATCAGGTTTTAAATTTTTAATAAATTCTCTTAGTTTATTTTCTTTTACAGCATCAAGAAACTCAAGAAAAGATAAAGGTTTCATATATAAATATTGAACTCTACCTACTGGCATTCTAAAATTTTCCTGTGAAAGAGTAAATTCAAGAATAGAACCAGCACCAATAACATGCAATCCTGGTTTCTTTTCATAAAAATATCTTAATGATCTAATTGCTTCAGGGCACTCTTGTATTTCATCAAAAAAAAGAAGAGTTTTCCCCTCTATTATATCCTTATTTATGAGAAGAGATATGCATTCAATGATGTTTTCTGGTTCAAAAGTCTTGAAACATTCCTTATATTCAGGGTTAAGTTCAAAGTTTATAGTAATTAATTCATGAAATTCAGTATTACCAAATTCAGTTATTGTATAGGTTTTACCTACTTGTCTTGCACCTCTAACAAGTAATGGACATCTGTTTTTATCAAATTTCCATTCGTTTAAAATTTTTTCTATATCTCTTTTCATAGGTCCTCCTAAGTTAACATATTATTTTACACTGCTTTTGAATAAAACACAAGGTTATTATATACCACACATGAATAATTTATGGGGTAAAAAAATAGAATCGTGGTTAGAGGCAAGAGGGCATAAGGGAAAAGTAGGATCTGGGGACTGGGATTTGGTAAAAAATTGGTAAGGGGTTAGAGGAAGATAAATAGTTTTAAGTTCTAAGTTTTGAGTTGAAAAAAGATAAAAGTAAAAAGTGAAAAAACAAAAAAGATAAAAAAATAACCATTAAACTAATCAACCAAGTAGAAAGTTCATGTGCCTTATGATGAGGTAATGGAGTTTTATGGTATTGATCTGTAACAATCAGTAAAAGCTGCTTTTCGGATTACTTCTTTTATACAAGAAATCTTACCTATGTATTTAGCCAGCATACCACTTGACTTTACTTTAATGTTATAGTATATATAAAAATTAATGAAAAAAATCTTTTCCTTTCTTATAGCTTTATTTGTTTTTGTTAACTTTATAAATTCATCTCAAGAGGATTATTTAAAAATAATCTCAACAGTAAGTCCCAAAATTATAAGACAGAGTGAAGAGGGCATTTTAAAAATTAAAATTATTCCAAGAGATGACATAAAAATATCTTCCCACCCAGAATTTATTATAACTTTAAATGAGAATAATGATCTGATATTTTCAAAAGTATTTTTCACAGCATCTGAGCTCAATTTTCAAACAAAACAAGAAGATAATATTGTTTCTCTTGATTTAAAAAAAGAGATTGAAATACCTTTCAAAATAAAGGAAGAGTCCCTTATAGGTAAACATAAAATTAGTGGAGAGATTGTTTTTACCGCTGTTTTTAAAGACCATTGGTCTCTCAAAACATATCAGACGTTTTTTACTGTTTTTAGTTCTAAAAAAAATTATAAAAAGAAAAAAAGGTAATGTATCTTCCACAAAAAGGAACAACATTTGTTAATAATTTATTAGTTTACATGAATTTTCTATTTATATTAAAGTTTTACAAACTAAGAACAAAAAAATAATTTGGAGTAAATTATGGATGTTTTTAAAAAATGCTATGATTTTACTAGAGCTGAAGAAGTAAAAGAATCAGGGCTTTACCCCTATTTCACACAAATTGACAAAGTTGAGGGGAATTATGTATGGGTAAATGGGAAAAAAATATTAATGGTTGGTTCTAACAATTATTTAGGCTTATTTGATAACGAAACAGTTAAACAAGCTGCTATCAAAGATATAAAAGATTTCGGCACATCTACATGCGGTTCAAGATTCCTAAATGGAACATATTCTCTCCATGTTGAGCTTGAAGAAAAAATTGCAGAATTTATGTGTAAAGAAGAGGCATTAATGTTTTCAACAGGATTTCAAACAAACCTGGGAGTAATTGATGCAATAGCCGGGAGAAATGATGTTATTATAATTGATAGAATGGACCATGCTTCAATTGTTGATGCTACTCGACTTTCCTATGCTAATGTTACAAAATTCAAACATAATGATATGAAAGATCTGGATGAGAAACTCAGTCGATTACCAGAGAGTAAAGGCAAATTCATTGTTGTTGATGGAGTTTTTAGTATGGAGGGAGATCTATCTAATATCCCTGAAATAGTTAAACTTGCAAAAAAATACAATGCGCGTGTAATGGTTGATGATGCTCATAGTATTGGAATATTAGGAAAAAACGGAAGAGGAACTTGCGAACATTTCAACATGTTAAAGGAAGTTGACCTTATTATGACAACTTTCTCAAAAGCATTTGCTTCTCTTGGAGGGTTTGTTGTTGGTGACCATAAGATCATTCAATATATAAAACATACAGCAAGAACCCTTATATTTTCTGCTTCAATAACACCTCCTGCATTAGGAGCAGCAAGTAAAGCATTGGAGATAATTCAAAATGAACCATGGAGAAGAGAGAGACTCTGGGAAATAAGTAAAACTATGAATAAAAAATTAACATCTATGGG
>JAUWNT010000087.1 GCA_030612495.1 Candidatus Aminicenantota bacterium | reverse complement strand
TGAATGAGATGATTACCTCCAATTGCAAGGGCATCTCCATCGCCTGAGATAACTACTATAAACTTATCTGGACGGGCCAGTTTAATTCCAGTTGCAAAGCTTAATGCTCTACCATGTGTTGTATGAAGTGTGTTTGTGTTGAAGAATGTTGGGATTCTCCCTGAGCAACCTATTCCTGAAATAACAACTATATCTTTAGGTTTGATATCAAGTTCTGAAAACGACATTGCAATTGCTTTTAAAATAACTCCATTACCACATCCCGGGCACCATGGTGTGGGGAATGTTCTGTATCTTATATATTTTTCATAGTTTCTCATTTTAAAACTCCCTTATCTTGTCAAGCACTTCGTTAGGTGTAAATGGAATGCCATTTGCTCTCAATAATGCCTTCTTTTCAACATCATCTAATGATATCCTTTCTATCTCATACTTTGTTTGCCCCATGTTTAATTCTACTGTGAGTACTTTTTTGATCTGCTTGAACCTCTCTTTTAAAGGAATCTTTGGAAAGGGCCAGATAGTTAATGCTTGAAAAAGTCCAACTTTTATTCCCTGTTCTCTTGCCATTTTTACAGCAGCAAGGGAAGATCTGGCTGATACTCCAAAGCTGAAGATCATAATTTCAGCATCTTCCATATAATATTCTTTAAATTTAACAATCTCATCAAGATAATGATAAATTTTTTGCATTCTTAAAGTTTGCATCTTATTAACTGTCTCTGGATCAGAAGTTGGCCATCCATGTTTATCATGCTCAAGTCCATCAATGTGGATTGGGTAACCTTTAAAAAAATCAACTCTTGGAGGATTTTCTCCGATTTCTCTATCATAGATATTTAAATCTTTTATTCTATGAATCTTCTCTTTATATATATGTATATCGTTTTTCCTTGGTAGTTCAATATCTTCATGAGCTTTTGCAAGAACTTCGTCCAAAAGTATAATCACAGGATTCCAGAATTTTTCAGATAAGTTAAAGGCTCTAATGGTTTCAGAATAAATTTCGTCTGCAAAAGCAGGGTATAGAGCAATAATCGGGTGATCTCCATGAGTACCCCATCTTGCTTGCATAATATCCGATTGAGAGGGTTTTGTTGGTAAACCTGTTGAAGGTCCTCCTCTCATAACATTAACAATAACAAGAGGTATTTCAGCCATTACTGCCATTCCAAGGTGTTCCTGCATAAGTGAGAAACCAGGGCCACTTGTAGCAGTTAATACTTTTCTTCCTGAAAGGGATGCACCAATGCATGCTCCTAAGGATGCGATTTCATCTTCCATTTGAATGAAATCATAACCCATTCTTGGTAATTCTCTTGACATAAATTGAGCAATTTCTGAAGATGGAGTGATTGGATATCCAGCGAAAAAATTGCATCTTGCTGCAAGTGCAGCCTTAGCAACGATTATGTTTCCCTGTAATACTTGTTTTCTTCTCATTTTTTTCCTTCTTTTCATTATAATTTACAAAAATTGCAAAGTCAGGGCACCTGGATTCACACAATTTACATCCAATACAGTATTCTTGAGCATCAATTTTCACTGATACTCCGAATTTACTTTCCTTATTATCTTCGAGTTGAAGTGTTCCTGTAGGACAAATGTCAACACATAAGCCACAGCCCTTACAATAGATTTTTTTTACTGTTAACTTGTTTTTTTGGGGAGAAGGCTTTCTTTTTTCTCTACGAATAAGGGCATCCTCATTTAATTTAATTTCGAATTTTTCCATTATTCACCTCGGTGATATCTAGGTAATTAATATGTTATATCTTTGTTTAGTAAAATAAGAGGTATATATTAAGTCATTTACTTGTGGTATTTCCAGCTTCTTTTTAAAAGAAACTCTTTTATTGACTTCCATTTTTCCTCCAAGATGGGCATTCTATCACAAAAATAATTATAATCAAATCTTTTTTTTATTTTTTTTTGTTTCTGAAACATATGGAAGGAACGGGATTAAGAGCATTCCTGGAATAGATATTACAAAACTTGTTCCAAAAACCCATGCATATCCTAACCAGCCTGCAATAAAACCACTCATTATTCCTGCAAAAAGACTGCTTAAATTCATTAAGCCTGAGCCAATTGCATAATGAGCAGCTTTGAATTCCTTGTGGCAGATACTCATTAAATAGGTCATTAAAACAGCAGTTCCCAAACCACCGGCAAATTGATCAAATGCATGTACTAAAGCTACAAAGGTAAGGTTTGCCACTCCTATACTTACAGGGTGTGTCGAGCCTTGATTTATTTGAATGAAGGAGGAGAGATGAATAGCTAATATCATATAGATAATATTTGTAAAATTTTGAATGAATATAAATGGCCATATAACCTTTTTAAGTGTAAAGCGAGAGATCATCCATCCACCAAGTATTGCTCCAATTATTGAAGCAGGAAGTCCTGCAAAACCACTTATCCACCAATAATGGGTTTTTATACCTAAGTCAACAAGAAAAGGTGAAACCATTACCGCTAAAGTCCACTCTCCTGCTCTCAAAAGAATTAGAAAGGCAAGTATTACTCCAATTTTTTCCCTATCTATAAAGTATAGAAATGCTTTACTGTAAAAGGAATCAGGGTTTTTTAAAATAAGTGATTTCAATTTTTTGCGGAATGCTACTAACAGTATTAAAGATAACAATAATAAAAATGCCACAATGTGAGTGAAACGTATTTTTCCAATTATAGGGAAAAGTTTTTTTAAATCAAAATAGAAAGAAGACTGAAAGAAGAACCTGATAAATAAAACAGCAATAACAATGACTATAATAAAAAATACTGTTTTTACCCTTAAAAGATCAAAAAAAAGAGAGCTCCCCTTTTTTTTTGTTGTTTCAATCTCTTTTAAAAAAAAGAGGTGATATAATAAAAACATTCCAAAGATCACTGTAGCAGTTAAAAAAGCAAAGAACCAGTTTATATAAGTTCCGACTGCTGCTACTCCTGCAGTTCCGGTTAACCAGGCAATTCTATAAGCCATAACACGGTAACCTACAAATTTTGCCTGCCCCTCTTTGTCAAGCTTTTCCATGTAATAACCGTCAATTGCAATATCATTGGTAGCTGCAAAAAAAGAACCAATAAAAAAGATTATTGCAATTGCCTTTACATTAAAACTCAAAGGGGCAAAAATGGATGCTAATAACATCATTATTAAAAGCATAAATTGCATAGAAAGTATCCATTTTCTTTTAGTACTGTATTCGTCTACTTGGGGCCCCCATAGAAACTTTAATATCCAGGGTAATCCAAAAAATGGGGTTAATCCTATTGCCTCTAATGACACACCCATATCTCTAAAAAAAAGTGAAGAAATAGACCTGATAATTGCATAGGGAAATCCTTCGGTAAAGTAGGTTGTGAATATCCATACATAGCTTTTTGAAGATTTACCTTTTTTCATTGTTTAAAATTTAACAGGAGAAATTATATCAGTATTATAAAATTCATTCAATTTTACTAAATCGATTGGGTTCAGTATTAACGTTGTCACACTGTCAGGCACTGCTTCAATTCATTGACCCCATTCACCCTTCCTGTTACTTTTAGTATTGACTTTGTAAGGAAATTATAGTATTAATAGACTTTGAGCTTATTGGGCGGTTAGCTCAGCTGGTAGAGCATCGGTTTTACACGCCGGTGGCCAGAGGTTCAAGTCCTCTACCGCCCATATTTAATATGTTTGGGGTCGTAGTTCAGCTGGATAGAACGCTGGCCTGTCACGCCAGAGGTCGCGAGTTCGAGTCTCGTCGGCCCCGCCATTACGCCTTTTGGGGGCGAAATGGGTTCGACAGTATTGATGGAGTTAAAATTGCAAGTTGAGCTGAGTAACTCAAAAAAATGCTCAAAAAACGAAATGCAGACGATTT
This sequence comes from Candidatus Aminicenantota bacterium, assembly GCA_030612495.1. Taxonomy (GTDB): domain Bacteria; phylum Acidobacteriota; class Aminicenantia; order UBA2199; family UBA2199; genus JAUWNT01. Next base: position 5,261 of record JAUWNT010000087.1, on the reverse strand, counting down.
TGCACTTGCAGCATAAATGAATGTTGCCGTTCTGATTTCTTTTTCCTGCGGGGAAATTAAGGGCGTCATTTAGCAGGATATTGTCTGGGGAATTTGCCCTTTGTTCTTCAGGCATGACAATTTAGGAGGGCAATTTGCAGATGGTTTTGTTTGTTTTTTTACACTGCAAATTGAATAAAAAACAAACTAAACTTGTAGAGGTTTTAATTGAATCATTATTGGACGCGGGTTCGATTCCCGCCGCCTCCATAAAATATGCTTGTGTTTATGAAAAATAGATTAATTTTTTTAATACTTTTTATCTTGATTGGAGATTGCTTATTCCCCCTTTCTATCAATGTACGTACATTTGATCATCAAAATCATACCAGGCTTGTTTTTGAGGGAGATAATAGTTTTGGGTTTAAAATAAATAATTTTAAAAATAGTATTGAAATTGAAATTAATAAAATAGCAAATATAAAAAATAGAATTACCAGGATAGATGATTCTAAATTGATTGATAGGGTTGTTCATTCCACAAAGAATAATAAAAGTACTTTAACTGTATATTTTAAATCTAAATTTAAGGTTAAAAGAAATTTTGTTCTTGAGAAACCATTCAGAGTTGTATTTGATGTTGTTAAATCAGAGGAACCTGACAGGGATTTAGAGCCTTCAGAAAATAAGAGAGGTAAACAGGAGCCAAAAGAGAGCAATATAAAAGATGAGACTTCAAAGAAAAAAGCAATAGAAATAATTTGCATTGACCCTGGTCATGGAGGGAGTGACCTGGGTGCTGTTGGTAGATTAAAATTAATGGAAAAGGATATAACACTGAAAGTTAGTAGAAAAGTAAAAAAAATAATAGAATCAAAACTTGGGCTTCGAGTCATAACCACAAGGGATAAAGATGTTGAAGTATCGTTAGATTCAAGAGCTGCTATGGCTAATAACCAGAAGGCTCAAGTTTTTGTGTCTATTCATGTAAATTCTTCCTTCAGAGGATCTGCAAGAGGGCCTGAGACATATTATGTGAGTTTAAAGGCAACTGACCAGGAAGCTTTTAAGCTTGCTGAGAAAGAAAATAGCTCTCTTGGGGAAGCATTTAAAACAGCTGAAAATGATGATTTGAAAATGATCTTATGGAATATGGCTCAAAGCGAATATATAAAGGAGTCAAGTAAACTTGCTTCGTTTATTCAGAATGAATTGAATATTTTGATGCATACAAAAAATCGAGGAGTTAAGCAGGCTCCTTTTAGAGTATTGATGAGAACTGCAATGCCAGCTGTTCTAATAGAAATTGCTTTTATATCGAATTTTTATGAAGAGAAGAGCTTAATGGATGATTCTTTTTTAGATAAGGTTGCTAATGCAATTTATACTGGGATCTCCAAATTTATCTATTTTTATAATAATATATAAGAGTGAATAAAAAAAAAATATATTTTTTAATTGCAATTGCCTTTGTTTTTTTTATTATTGTGCTCATTATTTTTTTTAAGTCTAGTTGCTATTCGGGGAAAAAAGATTTAGAGCTTTCCAAAGAAGAGGTTCAAGAGAAAGTAGAACAAATTAAGCCTGTCAAAGTAAAAATGTTCTTTCTCCAAAGAAATTCGAGATACATGAAACCTTTCTCATATGAAATAGGGATTTTTAAAACTAGACAAGATGTATATAAAGCTTTTATAAATGAATTACTTAAAAGTAGAGAAGATTGTATAACCCCTATTCCAGAAGGCTTAAAATTAAGAAGCGTTTTTTATGTAAAGAAAAGGAAGATTCTGATTGTTGATTTTAATGAGGTTTTATTAAATAAGTTTCCTGTAGGAACCTCATCTGAGCTTGAATTTATATACTATTTTGTTGATAATATTTGTTATAATTTTAAAGAAATAAAAGAAGTAAAATTTTTAGTAAGTGGAAATGAATATAAAACTATTTCTGGTCATATTGATATTGAAAATCCTTTTTATCCTGATTATAGATATTTGAGAGATGAATAATAAAGCAATTGGTGTTTTTGATTCTGGAATAGGTGGTTTAACTGTTTATAAAGCATTAAAGGATAAGATGCCCCATGAGAGTACGATTTATCTTGGGGATACAGCAAGATTGCCCTATGGATCAAAATCAGCTGGAACAATAATTAAATTTTCTGAGGAAAATGCTCAGTTCTTGTTAAATAAAAGGGTTAAATTAATTGTAATTGCATGTAATTCTTCATCTTCATATGCTGTTCCGTATCTTCAAGATAAATTTGATATTCCGGTTATAGGTGTGATTGAACCAGGAGCGGAAGAAGCTGTAAAGTTCAGTAAAAGGAAAATTGGTGTTGTTGGCACAACAGCAACTATTTCATCCAAAGCATATGAAAAAGCAATCCTTGAGAAGAATCCTGATATTGAAATTATCTCAAGGGATTGCCCCTTATTTGTTCCTCTTGTAGAGGAAGGATGGATATCACATAAGGTTACAAGACTTGTTATAGAAGAATATTTGCTTCCTTTGAAAGAACAGGGTATAGACAGCCTTGTTCTTGGTTGTACACATTACCCAGTATTAAAGGATCTAATATCAAATGTTATTGGGAGAGAGATTAGACTTATTGATTCAGGGAAAACAACTGCTGAAAAGGTTTGTTCTATTCTCAAGAGCCTTGGATGGTTAAACAATTCTAAAAAACAAGGGGAGGATGAATTTTATGTGTCTGATTTTCCTGAAAGGTTTAGAAAAGTTGGTGAAATATTCCTAAAGAGAAAGATAGAAAGAGTAAGTATTGCTAATATTTAGGAGGACATAATGCTTTCAGTTTTAGAAAAAATTATTTTTATTATTGCTCTTGTAACTGCCTTATTTTTTGCATTTAAAGAGTTTTTTAGAAAATATAAACTTATAAGTTATGGGGAAAAAGTCAATAGGTTTGATAAGCCTGTTAGAAGATTTTTGTATATGTTAAGAAGAATTCTTTTGCAGATATGTTCTTATTCCAGAAGGCCAATAACAGGTTTTTTTCATTCTATGATTTTCTGGGGATTTTTAGTATTTATGTTTATAACAATCAATCATGTATTTGAAGGCTTTTTTAAAGGTTTGGATCTATTTGGTATAGGGTTAATACATAAAACACTCATTTTTTCTGCAAATTTTTTTGCTGGAATGATTATTATTGCAGTATTTTATTTTTTTATCAGACGTTATATATTCAGGGCATCATCACTTGATGTTCCATCTAAAGAGTCTTTTATTATTTTATGTTTACTTTTTTCTCTTATGGTAACTTTTATTCTTTATCAAGCTTATAAAATGATGAATGGGTTATCAGAACCTGAAACTGCCAATTTTATATCAACATTTGTATTTAAAAATATATTATCTGTGAATGGGCCTGAAGCAACTTTTTGGCTATCTTTTTTCTGGTGGTCCCATATTCTTTTGATTATTGGATTTGGTGTATTCATCCCTTATTCAAAACATCTTCATTTGATTGCAGGCCCAATAAATACAGTATTAAAACACAATGGAGTGCTGGCAGAAATTCCAGTTGTTAATCTTGAGGAGCAGGAAAAATTTGGAACTCCAAATATAAATGATTTTACAAGAAAGGATTTGCTTGATCTTTTTGCGTGTGCTGAGTGTGGAAGATGTGATGATGTGTGTCCTGCATTTAATTCTGGCAAGGATCTTTCTCCAAAAATCCTGTTGCATAAACTCAAGGAAAATTTAATTGAGTCAGAAGGGATTTTAAAGGGGAAAGAGGGTGATTTAAAGTTTTTATTTGCAAATGTAATTTCCGAAGAAGAGGTATGGGATTGTACAACATGCGGAGCATGTATGGAAGTATGTCCAATGATTAATGAGCATATTTCAAAAATTATGGGTATGCGTCAGCATGCTGTATTAATGGAATCAAAATTCCCTGAAGAATTTACAAGTGCTTTTAGAGGACTTGAAAATCAGGGTAATCCATGGGGAATAAATGCGGATACTAGAGACGAATGGGCAAAAGATTTGGATATACCTCATATGTCTGAAAAAAAAGAGACTGATATACTGTTATGGGTGGGATGTGAAGCAAGTTTTGATGATCATTCTCAAAAGAATGCAAAAATGTTTGTAAAAATATTAAAAAAGGCTGGTGTTGATTTTGCTTTTCTTGGGAATGAGGAAAAATGCTGTGGTGATCCTGCAAGACGAACAGGTCATGAATATTTATATCAAATAATGGCAATGGAAAATATTGAAACATTAAATAAATATAAATTCAAAAGGATTGTAACAATGTGTCCTCATGGATACCATGTGTTAAAAAATGAGTATTCACAAATGGGTGGAAATTATAATGTGCTTCATTATTCTGAGTTAATTCAAGAATTGATTGAAAACAATAAGATAAAATTAAAGAAAAATTCGGATAGAAGAATTACTTACCATGATCCCTGTTATCTGGGAAGATATAATAAAGTATATAATGCTCCGAGAAAAGTCCTTAAAAGTATATATAAAGGTAATTTAAAGGAAATGAAAAATAATAAGAAAATTAGTTTTTGTTGTGGTGCTGGAGGTGGAGGTATGTGGAAGGAAGAGAATAGGGGTGAAAAGATAAGTCATTTAAGGTTAAAACAAGCTGAAGATATTGGTGCAAATGCAATTATAACAGCATGTCCATATTGTTCAATTATGTTTAAAGATGCTATTAATGATACTGAAAATAAAAATTTAAAAACAGAGGATTTAGCTCAAATTGTTTTTGATAATTTAGAAGTATAGACAGGTAATATTTTTTAAGTTTGTTCTAATGAAAAATCTGAATAAAAGAAGTGGCTCATATTTGTATCTAAAAAAAAATAAAAAAAGCTTGACAAATGGTAAAATGTCTGATAAAAGTTAGTTTATTCTAACATTATTTAGTGTTTCTAACTTCTGTGGGTGGTTAGAAAAATTTTTTTAAATTAAATGTTAGATAGAGCTAAGAATGTTAGCTATAGCTAAGAAAGGAGGAAAAAATGAAAAAAAAACTGTTACTAACTATTTTTACAATGAGTTTATTTCAATTTATTTTTGCCAGTACTTATCAGGAATCTATCAAAATCGACAAAGAAAAATATAACAAGACAATCAAAGCATTGGTAGTGGATGAGAATGGCAACGGTATTGTAGATGCTGAAGTATTTATACCTGAAAAAAATGTTTATGGCAAAACAAATAAAAAAGGATATTTTTTACTTGAATTCACAGGTGGTGGAGCCATGCATGTTGAGATATCTAAAAAAGGATTT
>JAUWNT010000219.1 GCA_030612495.1 Candidatus Aminicenantota bacterium | reverse complement strand
GAAGGCTGAGTATTTGATGCTCTTATAAGAGCCCAGCCATAAGGGAATTTAATCCTTCCGCCATCAATATCAATTACTTTATATTCTTTTTTGAAATGGTTGACCATATCAGATACTATCTTAAATTTTGCCTCTTCTGTTGTATCAACTCTTATTTCAGGTGTATTGAACGCTTTTGGAATAGTATCAACAATCTCTGTTAAAGATTTATCTGAGTTTGAAAGTATTTCAAGAAGTCTTGCACCGGAATAAACTGCATCGTCAAATCCAAACCATCTGTCATTAAAAAATATATGACCACTCATTTCACCTGCAAGAATTGCATTCTCTTCAAATATTTTCTTTTTTATTAAAGAGTGGCCTGTTTTCCACATAATGGGAATGCCGCCATGCTTTTTTATTTCAGAGTAAAGCACTTCAGAAGCCTTAACCTCAGAGATGATCTTTTCTCCAGGTCTTTTAGAGAGTATATCTCTTGCAAATATAACCATAAGCATATCCCCCCATAAGATACCGCCATCTTTATCTACAACTCCTATTCTGTCAGCATCTCCGTCAAGTCCGATTCCAAGATCAGCATTGGTCTCCTTTACTTTTGAGATTAAATCTTTTAAATTCTCGATTTTAGTTGGGTCAGGGTGATGATTTGGGAAAGTTCCATCTACTTCTGAGTATAGTTCTATTACATCTGCACCTAATTTTTTGTAAATAGGAATGGCTGTAATTCCACCGGTTCCATTGCCGCAATCCACAACAACTTTTATTTTTTTGTTTAATTTTATATCATTAACAATATAATCTATATAATCATTGATAACATCTTTTTTTTCAATATTTCCTTGTTTTCCTATTGCAAAGTCTCTGTTTTTTGCAATTTCACAGATCTCTTTTATCTGATCTCCAAATAGAGCATTTTTACCAACAAGGATTTTAAACCCATTGTATTCCGAAGGGTTGTGTGAAGCAGTTATAATTATACCTCCTCCAAGATTCATTTTAAATACTTCATAATAGAGTACAGGTGTTGGCACAAGTCCAATATCTATTATGTTCAAACCATATTTTGAAAGAGTTTTTGAGACTATGTTTTTTATATGTTCTGAGCTTGGTCTTCCATCCATTCCCACAGCTATAGTTTTTTTGTTTTCTCTAACATATATTGCAGCACAGGCTGAAGCAATTCTTTCAACCACATCATCTTGAAGCTCATCCTTTACAATACCTCTTATATCATATTCTCTAAAAATGGATTCATTAATTTTATTCATTTATTCTCCTAATCAATATATGCAAATTATACTCTATTGAACCATTGATATCAAGAAGAATATGGAGTTTGTTAGATGCTTATTTATATGATTTTTTTAAGATATTGAAGAGTTTTTTCAATATCATCTATTGTATTTGTACAATGGATTGAGAAACGAATGACCCCTTCTCTTAAAGAAACAAATATATGATTTGCATATAACTCATTAAATATTTTTTCAGGGTCAGGGAGTTCTATTGATATAATTCCTGAACGTAGAGACCGATGCTCCGGGGTTATTATTTTTATTGAAAGCTTATTTAATCCATGTAAGAGTATATCTGTCAGGGATAAAATCCTATGGAAGATGTTTTCTATTTTTAATTCTAAAAATGTTGATAACATTTTGTGAGCTGCAATAAGACCCATAAAGTTTAAAGTACCTGGTTGGAATTTTTCTGCTGTATCTAAGAAATTTAGTTTATAATCGAAAAAATCCCAGCTGTTCTTTACAGATAACCAGCCTGCATAAGTAGGCTCAATGCTTGCTAAGAGTTTTCTGTTAGTATATAAAAACCCTGTTCCCATTGGCCACATCAGCCATTTATGCCCACCTGATGCAAAAGCATCTATATTGCATTTCACAACATCTACAGGTATAACGCCAACACCTTGTATACCATCAACAACAAACCATATATCCTTTTGTTTGCATAACATTCCAATGGCTTCGAGATCAGCCTTGAACCCATTTAAAAATTGAACAAAACTTATACTAAGGAGACGTGTTCTGTTTGTTACTAAGGGTTTGATCTCTTTTATCTGAATTTGTCCATTAACAGGTTTTACCCAATCTATTATGACCCCTCTCTTTTCCAGGTTCATGAAAGGATATACATTAGCCGGGAATTCCATGGTATTTAGAATGATCCTGTCGCCTTTCTCCCATTTCAAACCTGATGCAATTATGTTTAATCCTGAGCTAGTATTTGGAATAATTGCTATTTCATCAGAATTTTTTGCGTGAATCATTCCACAAATCATTTTTTTTAATTCTTCTATTGTGTCCATAATTGATGGATAAACATCCACAGGTATGTGTGACCTCTTTTCCCAGTAATTTGTCAGGATGTCTCTTACATTTTTTGAAAGAGGAGATACAGCAGCATGGTTCATGTAAATTGCCTGAGAGTATGCTGGAAAAGTGCTGCGAAAATCTAAAAATTTTTTTTCTTTTATACTCATATATTTACCTTAAATCAATAACAAAAAAAATAATTATGATTGAATTATATAGAAATTATATACACTTTTCAATTATACGAATTGACTCATTAAAAATTTATATAAAATAGGGTGCATATTACCTCATTTAAGAATCTATATAAAAACTTTTAATTTCACTTAAACTTCTTTATCACCTTATAACTCATAGAAGCACAAAACATGTTCGAAACTATTTTAAATTAAATAAAATAGAATATTTACTTTTTAACTTCT
>JAUWNT010000235.1 GCA_030612495.1 Candidatus Aminicenantota bacterium | reverse complement strand
AAAAAGAGTGGGAACAAATATATAATGAAGGCTGGCGAATCTTTAGAGACTGGTTCTATGTAAAAAACATGCATGGTGTTAACTGGGTTAAAATGAGAGAAAAATATAATAAGCTTTTACCATATGTAAGTCATAGAGCAGATCTTGATTATATTTTCGGAGAGCTTGTAGGGGAACTAAATGTTGGACATACATATGTTAACTGGGGAGATTTTAAACATGTAAAACGTATAAATACAGGTCTTCTTGGTGCTAATTTGAAAGCAGGTAAATCAGGAAGGTATATAATCACAAAGATATATAAAGGCGAAAATTGGAATGAAGATACAAGATCTCCTTTAACAGAACAGGGAATAGATATAAATGAAGGAGATTATCTTATAAGTCTGAACAATAATAATGTAACAACAAAAGATAACCCTTATAAATTCCTTGAAAATACAGCAGGCAAAAAAATAGAAATAAGAGTAAATTCAAAACCCATACAAAAAGGAGCCAGAACATTCTTGATAAAACCTATAAAAAGTGAATTGGAATTATTCTATTTAGATTGGGTAAATTCAAGAAAAAAGATGGTTGAAAAACTGTCAAATGGTAGGATCGGATATATTCATGTTCCCAATACTGCAGTAGAAGGAAATAGAGAACTCTTTAAAGGAATTTATTCTTTAAGTAATAAAGATGCATTGATCATTGATGAACGATATAATGGAGGCGGATGGAGTCCCGGGAAAATGATACAGAAACTTTCATCAAAAATTATAAGCTATTGGCATAGAAGAGGGCTTGGTCTCAGGCCAGAGCCTTTTTTTGCAATTAAAGGACCAAAAGTTATGCTTATAAATCATTTTTCATCTTCTGGTGGAGATAATTTCCCCTACTGGTTTAGAAAAGCTAAAGTTGGGATACTTATAGGTACAAGAACATGGGGAGGTCTGGTTGGTTACGGATGGAGTCCCGGACTTGTTGATGGTCCATCTTTTGCTGTACCAATGTCTGGAATCGTAGGAACAGATGGTGAGTGGATTGTTGAAGGAGTTGGTATCTATCCTGACAAGGGTTATGAAGTATATGATCGCCCTGAAGAGGTAGCTAAAGGTAAAGATCCATGTATTAAAAAAGCAGTTGAATATTTATTAGAACAATTAAAGAAAAATCCTCCAAAAAAAGTTAAAGATCCAGAAGAACCGAATCGTTCAAAATGGTATGAAAAAGAGATAAAATAATTAGTGAAATTAGAAATATTAATTCTCTGAGTATTGAATTTCCGTTATTGCTTTTACTGCTCTATCTGAAAAGAAATCACAACTTGGAAATAATCTGAATATTCCATTATTTCGGGATTTAGGATCACAAATCAAAAGCACTTCAGATTGATCATTCCTGTTATAAATTTCGCTAAATGTAAATACTACTCTGTAACCGTCATCTGCAACAACAGCAAAAATACCCTTCTTTAAAGATTCTTTTGAAACGGGGTAGTATGTCTGTAAAAAATCTTTCAAATATATTCCAGTAAAAGGTTGTGTGCTGTGAATGCCTCTGCCTCTACCATAGAAAATTGTATTAATAGTATGTTTTTTTAAGTACGGAGGATAAGACGTAATTATTTCAACCTCTTTATCATTTTTAGAAATTTTAATTTCAGGTGAAAATAGCGGGTCTTTACCTTTTGCCACTTTAATATCTTTATCGTAAGATTTAACAATAATTTTTGTCGGACTGCTAATATTTCGTTCCGTTAAAAGATCACTTGCTATTACAAGTTTTGATTCTTTTGGTAATTCCCACAATTCTCTGGTTTTTGATGGAACTATCCTCATTACTCTTTCTGCTATTATTATTCTATGCAAATTGTTTGGGTAAAATATTTCACCCCAACTGATTTTAACTTTTTCTCCTGAATCATTTTCTACTTCAACATATAAATCAATAATCGGTTTAAATTGCTCTTTGTTTTTTTTGTTCAGTTTTATTCTATTCAAAATATCGTATAACGAATATCCATCATACCGGTACGCCCCAATAAAAGTATCCTTATTACCACTAAGAATTGTTTCTTTAACTATTACACTCCGCAACGGTAATTTAGAAAAATCAACTTTACAGGGTTTTGTAATTTCACCTGAAACTTCAAGTACTGATCTTTTTAATTGGTAAGTTTCAGCATTATCATAGAAATCATTAGTTGCATCTTTTGCATCAGGCTTTAAAA
>JAUWNT010000261.1 GCA_030612495.1 Candidatus Aminicenantota bacterium | reverse complement strand
ATAAAGTGGTCAAATCTGTGTTTGACTTTTCGGGTGGGAATTGATAAGATTATATTATGAGCAGGCCATTACGTATAGAATATCCCGGGGCATGGTATCATATCATGAACCGTGGGAGGCGATCTGAGAAGATCTTTCTGAAGAGAAAGGATTATGATACATATATTGAATTATTGATTGAGGCATCGGAATTATGGACGGTCAATATCTCAGCATTTTCATTAATGCCCAATCATTACCATTTGCTGATCAATACACCAAAAGGAAACCTGAGCCGATTCATGCGGCATCTCAACGGTGTTTACACACAGCGGTTTAATAAAAACAACCGATGTGAAGGGCAGGTGTTTAAAGGGAGGTTTAAATCGATCGTGGTTGATGGTGATAGCTACCTCCTGCAGTTGTTGCGGTATATTCACAGAAATCCCCTTCGGGCAAAAATGGTTAAAAATATTAATGATTTTGAATGGAGCAGTCACCAGGGATATATTTCAAATTCCAAAGACTGGAATTGGCTTTATAAAGATTTTATGTTATCCGTTTTTTCAAAAAATAGAAAAGATCGACTGGCTGCATACGGGGAATTTGTGGGTCAACTGGACAAAAAGGATATTATAAAAGCCCTTGAGGGAAAGAAATGGCCTTCATTTTTCGGATCCGATAAATTTGTACTCTCAATGAAAGAGAAATATTACCAGGAGAAAAGGGATAAGGAAATTCCAGAATCCCACATTTTATCTCCAGATCTTAATTATATAAAAGATGTGGTGTGTAAATATTACAATATTCCAGGTGAAAGGCTCTGCATCAATAAAAGAAGGTCCTTTAACGAACCGAGGGATGTTGCTATTTATCTGTCCAGAAATCTTCGGAACAATACCCTTGAGCAATTGGGAAAGGATTTTTTGTTAAACGCTCACAGTTCGGTCAGTACCGTTTTGAGAAGGATAAAAAAAAGGATAGAAAAGGACTCAGAGTTTAAAAAGAAAATAGACGGGGTAGAAAAACTGTGCCTGAAACGTCAAACACAGATTTGACCTCTTTCCAAATATATAAAATATAATTATATTTAGAAAAATCTCTAAAGTCAAACAAAAATAACGATGATTAAAAATAATGAAAAGATAAACTATTTATTTTTTCATTATTTTATTAATACGAGTTACAACTGCATTTTCAAATTCGGGGAAAAACATCATGTTTTTTTGTGCTTTTTCTTCATATAAATAACGCACTTCAGTAAAAATGGTACTCCATATTTTTAAATTTTCACAGAAATCCAAACTGATTTTAGTTTTGGTATTTTTTTCCAATATTTTTACATCTTTCATATCTCTATTTTTTATAGCGATATCAAAATTATTTTTAATTTCTTCTTTAGAGTCATTGCTTAGTTTATTATACAAATAGCAGAAATCATGAGAATATCTTCCTTTTATTTTAAAGTCTTCTTTTTTTTCCAAATAAAATAATGATTTGAAATGAAGTTCAAGAGAAAGCGCAGCAATTACATGGCTAGGAATTATAAAAGAAGGGTACCCAGATTGATTAATGTACGTAGCAATTTTTGAATAGATTTGAGCATTATTAAATATGTCTATTGATTTGCCTGAGTTAATCATGATTTGTGCTCCTTTTTTTTGTATAAATATAACTCTTCTTTATATTGTTATATACAAGATATTATTCTGACATACGGAAATTTTTATGTCAATTAGGGATTCAACATTCAAGCTCACCTGCCTAAAACAGCTTGTTGTTTTGGGTCAGGTGCACAGATTGGTTATCAATTTAATTTAATTTCCCCTAAGTATAGATTCACGGAGACTATTGAATCCTTATT
>JAUWNT010000179.1 GCA_030612495.1 Candidatus Aminicenantota bacterium | reverse complement strand
CTAAAAATTTTTTTACCTATAAAACCCATTCCAAAAAGTTCTCTTTGCAAGGTAAGTAAAAAGAATCTATGCGAAACTATTAAAATATTTTTATCCTCATTTTTATTTAGTTTGGATAGAAATTGAATTGCTCTTTTTTTTGTCTGATTTTTAGTTTCAGGAGTATTTTTAGAATTGAAATGCCAGGCTATTCTATTTAGAATATTCCAGAGAATAAAAGGGATTTTTAATTTTGTTGAAAAAATTGCTTTTATTGGAACTTCTGCTAGTTCATTTGTTGTTATTATCTTTTTCTTAAATACCTTTTTAGCAGTTTCTTTTGTTCTTTTTGAATTACTTGAATAGCAAATTGAAAAGTGGTTTGAAGATGTAGCTAAACAATTTGGAATCAAATCTGCGTTTTCATATTTTAAAAATTCAATATCATAATTTTTAGAATCACAGAAAAGTGGGAACTTATGTTTTACTTTAAAGTGTCTTATTAAAACAATTCTCATTTTTAAATTTTAATATTAAATAACCATATCTTTTATGTTATTTTACCATAAGATCTTTTATTATTAAAGCTTTAATATTATTGTAATTTTGTTTGTCTAAACTTTTCTTTAAGTTTAACATCAACAATAGATGGAACCATTGATTTGATTTCACCTCCGAGCTGATAAATTTCTTTGACAAGTCTTGAACTAAGAAAAGAATAACATACTGAAGGAACTAAAAAAACAGTTTCAATCTCTTTATCAATATTTCTATTCATAAGAGCCATTTGAAACTCTATATCAAAATCTGATATTGCTCTCAGTCCTCTAACAATAATTGAGGCTTTTTTTTCTTTCATATAGTCAACAAGTAGTCCTTCGAAGCAGTAAACTTCAATCTCTTTGTTTTTTTTAAAAATTTCATTTAAAATATTCAGTCTCTCTTTTATTGTAAATAGATATGTTTTAGAGGGGTTTTTTAAAACAGCAACTATTATTTTATCAAACATTTTTAGCCCTCTTTTTATAATATCAATATGTCCCTTTGTTAGAGGATCATAAGACCCTGGATATACTGCTATTCTATTTGCCATTTTTTTCTCCAATTATATTTAAAATCCTTAAAATATTTGACTCTAAATCTTTTATTGTTTTATTGTTTTTTACTGTAAAATCAGCCATATGTAAACATTTTTCAACCTGTTGTCCATGTTTGGATTCTCCAATCCCTCTTTCCCTTTCAATTCTCTTTTTTGCTTCGATTTCATCTCCTGTGTCTGTATCTCTTTTCCTTTTCTTTATCCTGTTAATAATGGTGTATAAAGGAGTTGTTAAGCCAATAAGAAAAAAAGAGTCAAGTTTTTTTAATTCAATGACTTCTGCTGGATTTCTTATGCCATCTATTACCCATTTGTTTTGTTTTGATTTAGATATTTTTTCCCTAACCATTTTTGCGAGTACACCTTCTCCTTCTTTTTCCCTTAACATATTTCCAATATCCTGCATCTCTTCTCTTGTAACTGTTCTTTTTTTTTTTGATGCTTCTGTTCTTACTATATCTGAGAGTGAAATATAATTAAATCCAAGTTTTTTTAATATTTTTGCAGATTCGCCTTTCCCTGTAGCCATTATTCCTGTCAGTCCTATATATAATTCTCTATTATTGTCCATATTTATATTTATCTTCAATTATATCATGCTCTTGCCACTCTTTTACCCATTCTTTAACATAAAAAATCTCAAATTTTCCTTTGCCCTCAATAGAGCTTATAATTCTGTTTAGTCCTGCGTTAATGATGATTTTTTTACAGATAAAACAGGGGAAAGCGTTAACAGTCTTTTTTGTTTTTCTTGATTCACCATAAATATACATATCGCCACCCAATAGACTTACTCCCGCTCTGGCCGCGTTTATAATAGCATTCTGTTCAGCATGAACTGAGCGGCATAGTTCATATTTACTTCCTGAAGGGATGTTTAGTTTTTCTCTAAGACAAAAATTATGGTCAATAGAGCTTTTTGTATTTCTTGGAGAACCAACATATCCAGTTGCGATTATCTGATCTTCTTTTACTATTATTGCACCCATTAAAATTTTTAAACATGTTGAGCGGCTGGATACAACTTTTGCTATATTTAAATAATACTCGTCTTTATCAGGTCTTTTTATCATTTTTCAATATTACAGCTATATTTAAATAAATTCAAGCAAAAAGCAATAAAAGAAATTAATCTGCTCTTAAGAGAAAGTAGTTCTTTTTCCCTCGTTGAATTAGGATAAATTTTCCGTTTAAAAGAGCGTCAGATGAGATTGTCTCTTCAGTGTTTAAAATTTTTCTTTTGTTTATACTAATACCTCCACCTTTAATCATTTTACGAGCTTCACTTTTTGAAGAAAGAATGTTGCTTTTTGTTGAAATAAGTTCAACAATATTTATTCCCATTTCAATTTCAGCCTTTGAGATTCTAATTTGAGGTACTCCTTCAAAAACAGCGATAAAGTATTTTTCAGAGAGTTTTTTTAGGGCATCTGTTGTACCCTTTTCAAAAAGAATTTCAGAAGCTTCTAAAGCAGAATTGTATTCCTCTTCATTGTGCACCATTATGGTTATATTTTTTGCAAGTTCTTTTTGAAGTAAACGTTTGTGAGAAGCTTGTTTATGTTCTTCAATTATGCTGTTAATTTGTTCTTTAGAAAGTAATGTGAATATTTTTATATACTTTTCAGCATCTTTGTCTGAAATATTTAACCAGAATTGATAAAATTTGTATGGAGACGTATATTTAGGATCAAGCCAGATGTTTCCATCTTCTGTCTTTCCAAATTTGCCACCATCTGATTTTGTTATTAAGGGACATGTGAGTGCAAACACTTCACCATTATCTTTACGTCTGATCAATTCAGCGCCTGCAGTGATATTTCCCCATTGATCGGAACCTCCCATCTGGAGTTTGCAGTTCATATTTTTATAAAGGTAATAGAAATCATATGCTTGTATTAATTGATAGCTGAATTCAGTAAAGGAAATCCCCGTCTCCAAACGACTTTTAACAGAATCTTTGGCTATCATGTAACTTACATTAAGATATTTACCAACATCTCGCAGGAAGTCCAGGAAAGAAAATCCTTTCATCCACTCATAATTATTTGTAATTTCTGCTTTATTTTTTAAATTAGTATCAAAATCAAGAAATTTTAATAGTTGTTTTTTTATACATTCTTGATTGTATATTAATACTTTTTTATCTAATAAGATTCTTTCTTCGGATTTTCCGGATGGGTCACCGATCATTCCTGTTGCACCACCAATTAAAGCTATTGGCTTGTGCCCGGCAAGTTGTAAATGTTTTAGTAACATGACAGACACTAAATGTCCTATATGTAATGAGTCAGATGTTGGATCTATTCCAACATAAGCAGTTGTTATCTCTTTTGAAAGCTGTTCTTCTGTTCCTGGCATGATGTTGTGAATCATGCCTCGCCACTTTAATTCATTTACTAAATCCATACTTTTTAATTTACCAAAGCTCTTCCCAATTTTATAGCCTTTAAATTAAGGTCAAGTAATCCTTCAGGAGCCCATTTTCTTATATAGCAAACCATGTTGTTATATCCGATTATATTGGTTAATTTTTGGGTTATTGAGAGTGTAACAACAGATGTTAATATAACATTACCAAGTTGCTTTTTTGTTTCGTTTATAATGGGTATTTTATACAATTTCCAATTTTTTGTATCTCCTAAATCTTTTACAAGATTTGAATCAGTGATAACAATTGCATCATCTTTAAGTCTTTCTTTGTATAGGTCAAATGGT
>JAUWNT010000174.1 GCA_030612495.1 Candidatus Aminicenantota bacterium | reverse complement strand
ATCAACAATTGATGGAAACACAGCAGCAACTCATGTGGCATATGCATTCAGCGAAGTTGCCGCCATATATCCTATTACACCATCTTCATCAATGGGAGAATTGGCTGATGAATGGTCAGCTCATGGAAGAAAAAATATTTTTGGACAGGAACTTGATGTGATAGAAATGCAATCTGAGGGAGGTGCTTCAGGTGCTGTTCACGGGGCTTTATCAGCTGGTTCTATGACAACAACATTTACAGCTTCTCAGGGTTTATTACTTATGATTCCAAATTTGCATAAAATCGCAGGTGAAATGCTTCCAGCTGTATTCCATGTATCAGCAAGATCTTTAGCTGCTCAAGCTCTTTCGATCTTTGGAGATCACTCAGATGTAATGTCAGTCAGAAATACAGGATGGGCATTAATGGGTGCAGCATCCATTCAAGAAACAATGGATCTTGGTATTGTATCTCACCTTTCAACTCTTGAGGCAAGAGTACCATTTATAAATTTCTTTGATGGTTTCAGAACTTCACATGAAATACAAAAAGTCGAAATGATTGATTATGAGACAATGAAATCAATGCTTGATATGAAATTTGTTGAAAATTTCCGTAAATTGGCTTTAAATCCAGATAAACCATTTATGAAAGTTGGAGCACAAAATCCTGATGTCTATTTTCAAGGCAGAGAAACTGTAAATAAATATTATGAAAAAACCCCTGCCATTGTTCAAAAATATATGGATCTTTTAGCTAAGAAAATTGGGAGACATTACCATCTATTTGATTATGTTGGCGCTCCTGATGCAGAAAAGATAATTATTGCTATGGGTTCTGGGTGTGACACAATCGAAGAAACAGTAAACTTCCTTTGTAAAAAGGGTAAAAAGGTTGGAGCAATAAAAGTTAGACTTTATAGGCCCTTTTCAGTTGAAGCTTTTATCAAATCTATTCCTTCTACTGTTAAAAAAATCGCTGTACTTGATAGAACAAAAGAACCTGGTTCAATAGGAGAACCATTGTATCTTGATACAGTAGTAGCTCTTTCAGGAAAAAATATAAAAATTATAGGTGGCAGATATGGTTTAAGCTCAAAAGAATTTACACCATCAATGGTAAATGCTGTATTTGATCATCTTGATGGCCCGGCTTTCCATAACTTTACAGTTGGAATAAATGACGATATTACAAATCATTCAATAGAGATTAAAGAAAAAATTGATACTGAAGCAGAAGACATAAAAAGATGTATTTTCTGGGGGCTTGGTTCTGATGGAACAGTTGGAGCTAATAAAAACTCAATTAAAATAATTGGTGACAATACTGATATGAATGCTCAGGGATATTTCTCATATGATTCGAAAAAATCAGGAGGAATTACGATCTCCCACTTAAGGTTTGGTAAAAGTAAAATTCAATCTCCATACCTGATAAAAACAGCTGATTTTATAGCTCTACATAATCCAGCTTATATTGGTAGATATGACATTTTAGAAGGAATTAAAGAGGGAGGAATTTTCCTGATTAATTCAGAATGGCAGAACAATGAAGTTTTTGATCATTTAACAAGAGACATGCAGGAAACAATAATAGAAAAAAAGATTAAATTCTATAACATAAATGCAATAAAAATTGCAAAAGAACTGGGCTTACGTGGCAGGATTAATACTGTTATGCAAGCTGCATTCTTTAAAGTCTCAGGTATCTTAAAAGAAGATAAGGCAATAAAATTGATAAAAGATAGTATTAAAAAGAGCTATATAAGTAAAGGTGAAAGTGTTGTGAAGAAGAACTGGGATGCAGTTGATAAAACAAGTGCAGCATTACAGGAGATAAAATATCCGGAAAGCATAGATAAAATAGAAAAATCATTTGAACCTAAAAAACTTATTCCTGATAATGCATCTAAATTTGCAAAAAATATAATAGAAAAAATAATGCATTTAAAAGGAGATGAAATACCAGTTTCTCATATGCCTTTAGATGGAGCAGTTCCAACTGGAACTATGAAACTGGAAAAAAGAGGAGTCGCTCCAATGGTTCCTCACTGGTTGGCAGACAAATGTACTCAGTGTGCTTTTTGCTCAATTGCTTGTCCACATTCAGCAATCAGACCAAAACAGATAGAACCTGATAAATTAAAAAATTCTCCTTCTACATTCAAAACAGTAAAATCTAAAACCAAAAATGATAAAGATCTTCAATATAAAATCCAGGTTTATATAGAAGATTGCACTGGATGTATGAACTGTGTAAATATATGCCCTGTAAATGCCCTTGAAATCAGACCCATTGAAGAGGAAAGAAAATCAGGAGAAAATGAAAATGAATTATTTTTTGAAAACCTTCCAGACAACATTACAGATGGTGCTCCAATAAATTCAATCAAAGGTTCCCAATTCAAAACCCCTCTCTTTGAATTTTCAGGTGCATGTGCTGGATGCGGAGAAACACCTTATGTTAAATTAGCAACTCAATTGTTTGGTGATAGAATGCTTATAGCTAATGCAACAGGATGTTCATCAATATATGGTGGTACTTTCCCAACTATGCCATATACAAAGACAAAACAAGGAAAAGGACCAGCCTGGGCAAATTCATTATTTGAAGATAATGCAGAGTATGGATTTGGTATGAGACTTGCCGTTGATTCAAACAGGAAACAATTGAAAAACAATATTAAAGAACTTCTTAAAACTGACGTAAATAGCGAACTCAAACAAGCATTAAATAAAAGCCTTGAATTATGGAAAAAAACAGATAAAGATGCACAATCAGCAGCACAAAATGTTAAAGATCTACTTCCAGATGCTTTAAAAACATCCAACGCACAATCAAAACCTATAATACTGAAGATCATAGAATTACAGGATTATATTGTTGATAGATCTGTATGGTGTATAGGTGGAGATGGATGGGCTTATGATATTGGATATGGTGGGCTTGACCATGTACTTGCAGCAAATAAAAATATAAATGTTCTTGTTCTTGATACTGAAGTTTATTCCAATACTGGAGGCCAGGCATCCAAAGCAACTCCTCTTGCATCTGTTGCAAAATTTGCAGCTGCAGGTAAAAGGACTGGTAAAAAAGACCTTGGACTTATTAGTATGAGTTATGGATATATATATGTTGCTAATATTAGTCTTGGCGCAAATCCAAATCAGGCTATTAAGGCATTTTTAGAAGCTGAAGCTTATGATGGACCATCTCTTATAATTGCTTACTCTCCATGTATTGCACACGGATTTGATATGACAAAAACATACCTGGAACAGAAAAATGCTGTACTCTCAGGATACTGGCCAATTTACAGATACAACCCTGACCTGACTAAAGAGAATAAACATCCATTCATATATGAAACAAGGGATCCTAAATCAGATATGATCGATTTTCTAATGAATGAAACTCGTTATAATGTTTTAAAAAGGCAATTTCCCGAAATCGCTGATGATCTATATAAACAGGCTATAGAATTTAAGAAGAACAAACACGAATTTTATAAGAAATTCAGCCAGATGTAAATATTAAATCATTAAGGCTTCTCTTTGGGACATGATGAACCTGATCCTCATCCCTCCAGTATTTTATATTATTATCTTTAATCTCTTCTATAACAACTTTTTCTTTAGGTTTTCCAATAGCAATTACACATAAAATATCGTAATGCTCAGGAATCTTAAATAGGTCCCTTATATTATCTTTATTGAAAGATGCAATTGTACATCCGCCATACCCCATTTCAACAGCACTTAAAAGTATTGTTTGAAGAGCTATACCAAAATCCCAATTAATATAAGAACTAATTTCTCTATTACCCAATACAACAATATAGGATGAAGGTCTCTCGCCATGTTCAGGGCCATCCCAATCTTCGATATAACCTGCCCATTTTAAATTTTTAAAAATCTCCCTATTTACTTTCTCATTATTTACTAAAATAAATTTTAGAGGTTGAAGGTTAGCTGCAGATGGAATAAGCCTGACATTTGAAATCAT
>JAUWNT010000181.1 GCA_030612495.1 Candidatus Aminicenantota bacterium | reverse complement strand
TATTTTAGCTAATAATTTTATCGAAGGATTATTAGAGATTGCCAGACATTATCAAGGAAGTCTATGGGCGGAAAATATGTTGAAACTGTTAACACATCAATTTTTTTACGGAGTGAGTAGATTTCATCGTTAATTTTTTTTTCATTATAAATGAATAATAATTCAATATTAAAAATTGCAGGAGAAAAAAATGGGTAAATTAAAAAATTGTAAGGCAATTTATCAGGGAGAAATTTTAATTAAAAATATTTTTAAGTATTTATTGGAGCATCTAAGTGGGGTGAAAAAAAAAGAAGATTATAAGAAATTACGCGCTAATTATGATTGTATCTTTTACAGTAATTACAATTTATAAAAATTTTAATAACTAGGAGAAGATAAAATAATAATTCATTTTAAGCCTTATTTGTTTCTATGTCCAAGCAAGCCATACTGCCTTATAAAGGAATAAATAATAGGAGAAAACAACTATGAAGAAAAATATTATGAATTTTTGGACTAACATACTCATTTTTGTTAATTTTTTCGGCGTGATCTTTACCGGGGTTTTACTTTTTCGTTTCCCCTACGAAGTGAGCGAAAGGACTATTTTAGGTGTTACGCGATACGATTGGGGAGACATACACTGGATGCTATCCTTAATATTTATTATTCTAATTTTTGCTCATCTTATTCTCCACTGGAACTGGGCGAAGGTGAGCTTTAATAAGTATCTAAGGATGAATCCAAAAACGCTTGTTATCATAGTAATAGTGGTCACAATATTCATTGGTATTTTTGTACCGACTTATCTCACAAGAGATTTTCCTAATAGGAAAGACTTTAAGGATAGCTATCCGAAAGTAAGCCTTGTTGAGGTTGAGAAAAAGGATTAAGGAAGTGATGAGAGTTGAGGAAAGTGACAAAGCACTTTATAGAGAGAGGAGGTAGCTGATATGCCAAAAAAGCGATTGCAAATCAAGGACTCTCAAATAAAAAAGAATCTTAAGTGGCACATATTACGCCTGCTGCGATTAGATAGTAGAACCAAACAAGAACTTATAGACAAACTTAGCGATATGTATATAGGCTACTGGCAGATAAATAACGAGCTCATAGATATTAATTTTAATTTAAATCGAATAGCGAATGAAAGTTTGATAAAATATTACTTATATAAATACGAGATAACAGAAAGTTGAAAATATTTACAGGCATTGGAAATAATAAGAAAATAAGCAAATAAAAGGAGATGGAGAAAATGAAAAATAAAATTGAAGAAAGATATCATCATTCAAATTTTACTTTCGGAATAATATCTTTAATGCATGACAATCCACTTGTCCCGATTTTTAGAAATCCATATCGGCTTTTAGAAGCAGCTGGAATAAAATCAGGACAAAAGGTGTTAGAGGTGGGATGTGGCCCAGGATTTTTTACCATCCCTGCAGCAAAAATAGTGGGAGAAGAGGGTTACATCTATGCGGTAGATACACATCCGCTGGCAATCAAAAAAGTTGAAGAAAAGGTAGAGAGAGAGGGAATTAAAAATGTGAATCCTATTCTTGCTAATGCATCTGATACCGAATTACCAGATCAAAGTATTGACCTTGCTTTTATTTTTGGTCTTCGTTATATCGCCGGTGGAATGGAAAATTTGATATCTGAAATGTATCGAATCTTAAAACCCGAGGGGGTGCTTTCATTTGAGAAGACCAGAGGAGCAGAGAAAAAATTGATTGATGATGTTGAAGGAGAAGGATTTGTTTATTCCGGGAGAAAGGCGAGGATTTTCTTATTTGTAAAAAAATAATAGAAACAATTTATTTAAATAGGTGGTAGTTGTCCCTATTATTTATTTAATAACTATGAGGTACAAAATGAGAAATAAAGCTTTAATCAGAATTTCACTATTTTATTTGATTGCAATTAGTTTGTCAAATATCTTCAGATTTGACTTAATAGGTTTAAGAGACACGGTTGAAAATATGCCTGTTTGGACAATGGTATTGTTTAGTCCCTTGGGTGCCAGTGGAATACTAATCGGAGCATTGATTTCTATTTATATGCTAAGAAAGGAGAGAGAAACAGAGTTTTCAATTTTTGGTACTTCTCAAAAATGGAGTCTCTCTATAGTTATAATACCAATACTATTGATGAGCGTAATAGGTGTCAAGAACTCAAATGGCGTTAATGTTCATTACTATGGTTTTATAACCGGAATTGGAACGTTAATTTATTGTTTTTGTGAAGAAATTGGTTGGAGAGGTTATTTACAAGATGAATTAAAAAAAATAAAAGTTTGGCAAAGGGCATTAATTATTGGTTTTTTGTGGTATTTCTGGCATTTATCATTCATAAGTAACCAAAATGTTATTGATAATTTAAAATTTTTAGGTTGGATGATTTTGGGTAGTTGGGGTATTGGAAAGGTAATCGATTCGACAAAATCTATTTTTGCAGCTACTTGTTTTCATATGATTATTAATATTATGATGTTTAATTCCAGAGTAAAAGATGGAATCACTTGGGACGAAAAACTAATAATATTAGGAGTATCTGTAGGGATATGGATACTAATTTTAAAAAAGTGGGAAAAAGGACAAACTATTACTAACACAAAATAAACTGCATTAAAACGCAGTTTATTCAAACCGTTGTAAGCCATTTAAATGAAAATATTGAAAGGCAATGCTGAATGAAAAAAGCAATTATAGCTGTATTTAAAATAGGGACAGATGTACCCTATAATCTTAATTCAAATTATTAATTTTCTTTTAAAATGTTGAAGTTTAAATACAGTTCGAAAAGTTCTAACTATTGATCTTTCTTGGGAGCTATAAAATCTTACCCAAGAAGACGATAATTTTTTAACAATTTTTTAACAATTGACTTTTATCAGTCTTTGTTACATAATGTTTAATAATTTCAAGTAATGACAAATTATTGCTGATAAAAAGAGATTTAAAGATATCCATACTATTTCGGATATAAACAAATTATATGAAATACGGTCCAAAAATATGGAGGAAAAATAAGTGATATTAAATAATAAATTATTCAAGAAAGTTCCTCAGCATCAATATATTATATTAAAACAATTTATAGAGAATCATCCATACAAAAAACATGTCAAAAATGGTGTCGAATATGAGTATATCGCTACAGGAAATGGAAAACGCACGATAGTATTTATTCACGGGGCTATGTTCAATCCATATATGTGGTTTTACCCTATGACTAAATTAAAAAATGATTTTCGCATTATCGCTCCAAAATTACCAGCAATAGGAATGGGAGCAAATGATTCTGTTAACTATATTAAAACCATACTAGATACAGAAAATGTGAATAAGGCTATTATTGTCGGTTATTCATATGGAGGTGGTATCGCACAGTATTTTGCCGAAGTTTATCCCGATTATACTGATATTCTTGTTCTTTCACATACTGGTATACTCAGAAGAGAAGACTCGATTACTAGAACGCACATGATGTTAAAGAAGCTTAAAATTATACCATCCTTTTCAATTCAAATTATAAAGCTTATAAGGACAATGAGTGGAAAAGAATCAGAATGGTATAGTTTTAGAAAAGCATTCTTTAATTGGATGTTTTCATCAATTACAAAAAAAGATTTTGTAGATCATTTTAATAAGAACTTAATATTCTTTAAAGATATCCAACATTTGCCTGTTGGAAGAGTATCATGGAAAGGGAAAACAATAATCTTAGCCACTGAATCTGATAAGGATACGTTTCAGTATTATGATAAATTAACAAGCATTTATAATAATA
>JAUWNT010000188.1 GCA_030612495.1 Candidatus Aminicenantota bacterium | reverse complement strand
CTATATTTTTTTACAAAAGATTGCCTGGAATCTATTGGCTATACTCATTATGAAGTATCAAACTTTAGTAAAAAGGGATTCCAATCAAAACATAATTTAAAATACTGGCAGGACAAAAATTATATTGGAATAGGTCTTTCTGCTTCAAGTTATGATAATAGGATTGATCACAAAAATTTTAGTAATTTTAACGATTATTTTAAAAAAATAGAAAATAAAAAAATTCCTTATAAAGAATCAAAAACCATAGAACATGATAAAAGAAGAATAATAACAGGTTTAAGAATGATTGATGGGATCTCAATTGAAAAATTTAAAAATCACAAAAATGCTCTAAATTTTTTGATTTCCAATAACCTTCTTGTTAAGAAAAAAAATAAAGTTGCTGTAAACCCCGATAAAATCCTTGTTCTCAACGAGATTTTAACGTTTTTTTTATAAAATCAATTTATATCAAGACTATTTTTTCAAAAACAGATTTTTTATCCCTATAATAACTGATGGAGAGGATGTGTTAAGAACTTGAAATATCACTTTAGTATTTTTCTTTTTATTTGGAATTGAGGTTTCAAATAATCTCTCTTCATTCTTTTTTACATCTCTAAAAAGAAGCTGATCTACAAGCTCATTATCTGCATAAACCCTTAATATAAGATATTTAGAATTGCCTTTGTATTTAATACTTCCATATACTAAAATATCTTCTTTATTTGAATTTACATTCTTATTAATCTGTATCTCATTTCCATCAAGGTCCGTAATCTTATTAATACTAATCTCTGCTGAAGCTATTACTATTTTTATATCTTGAATGTCACTTTCAGCTATTACATTCTTATTACTATCAAGTGCTTTTACTTTCCAATATGTCCATCTGTTTCTTTTGATACCTTTCCAAACATCAGGTTCCGGCTTGTAGTTCAATTTCACATTAACATCGATCCATTTCAGTCTATTAGTGTTATATAATATAGGATACAAATAATTGGAAAAGGCAATCTTATACTTTGAACCACCTTTAGGTTCTTTCCATGAAAATTCCGGGACGTCTTTTTCTTTTGTTACACATCCATCATTAGGAGATAAAATTTCAACTTTATTTTCATAAGGAAGTACGAAATATTTTAATACGGGAAATGTTATTGGAACCTCAACTGGTTTTGTTAACTTTAGAGTTATTGTATGTATCCCTGATTCCAAAACAGGAAGTCCAGGCATTCTTTTTGTAAAAATCTCCTTTAACTCTCCCTGATGAACAACCTCATTAAAAAACTCATATGGATTGCCATCTACGATCCAATATCCAGATACAATACCAGTACCCCCCATTTTCATTCTCAAAACAGCACGAATATTTTTAGAATTCTTTGGAATAACTTTGTAATACTTACCATTATCCAGTTTAATCTCTGCTATTTTAATATTAACAATATCATCAATACCTCTTACAATAATATTTACCTGAAATTTCTTCTGGCTCTCTCCGTTTTCATCCTGAGCTGTTATAGTAAAATTTCCAGCTCTTCTATAAATATGTCTTTCTGTATGTAGTCCCGATTTTTGTGTTCCATCTCCAAAATTCCACAATATATAATCTCCTCTAAAATTATAAGCTGTAACAACTATCTCTTCATTTATGCGCACTTCAGGCGAGGAAACTGTAGTATATCTATTCTCTGGTAAAATTGTAACACTTGTAGTTATGAGTCCTTGACCTGTTGCTAAGTTTTCCTTTGCAATGACTGTAAAAGTACCTGGATTTTGATATCTGTATGTCTGCTTTGTACTTCCCCCATATACCACATGCCCGTCACCAAAATTCCAGTCTATGCTTGATGTAAGGAAGTTTTGTGCCTCAAAATATATTGGCTGATCAACTCTTGGACTTTGCGAAGTATAATAAATACGAATACTACGAGCAGGTTGAGTGACATTTACAGTAATTGTTACAGGTGTTGTTTTTGTGTCTCCATTCCAGTCATATGCTTTTACAATATATGTACCTGCATTTGAAAATGTGTGATTAATTATACTATTTTGATTGGAATAAGTAGTACCATCTCCCATTTCCCAAAAAATATCTGAAGGAGTATTAAAATTAATAGCTGTAAAAGTAATCTGTTGACCAACATAAGGTTGGAAAGTTGAGATCTGAATATTTCGATCCTCATCTATTGTAATAACACGTGTTTGTGTTGGATTTGGAGTAGCAATAGAAGTTAAATCTACCAACATTACAGTATATGTTCCTGGATTCTTATAATAATGAGTTACACTCTGACTTCCTGATACCTGCATTGAACTCCCATCTCCAAAAATCCATCTTACAGGTCTGCCCGTCCATGAATCTGGATTGGTTGGGCTAAAAGTTAATATATTCCCAACATAATAAGGCGCTGTTGGGGTTACTTCTATTGAGTACAAATTTAAAAATAGAAAAGAAAAGCATAATATAATTATTATTTTTTTCATAATTCCTCCTAAAATGAAAGATCAAAGTGTAGATATAGAGCCACACTGTCTGTCTTAGTACCTCCATATTTTGTTTCCTGATACTTTGCTCTAAGTGACAGTATAGGTTGAATCTTATTCTTAAATATTTTTGCCATATAAAAATTAAAATTTCCATTTGCAGTAAGAGATTCTGATTCATTAGAAGTGCTTTTGTTTTTATTATAAGAACCTGAAATTGATAATGTGAATAATTGAGGAATAAAGCTGAGTTCCGAATTTAAATAGATATTATAAATTTTAGAAGTGCTGTTGTCAGCTAAATTTTTTGTATTTTGATATGAGAATGTGGGGTTAAGACTCAGAAATTTCCCAAGCCTCAGGTTAATAGAAACAGATGCATCGATATTGGAAGTAAAGGTTTTAGACTCGGTTTTACCAATCCTTACATTTATTCCATTAGAACCTGCAATATATCCAAGAGTTGCTCCATACTTTAATGTGTCCATATCACTTCCACCAGTCTGTAATCCTGTAGATTCATCATAATCCAGATTATCCTTCCCATATTCTGCTCCTATTTTTATGTGATTTGCAATTAACCAGTTGAAATTTGCCATCAAATTTTTTGAATGTAGCTCAGGCTGGACCGGGCTTTCCATATAACTTTTTTGATCTACATAATTTAGACTGCAGGAGAATGTTTTTATATTTAACATAATATTACTGTTTAAACCCTCTCTATCATTTTGCATAAATAAATTTGCAATAGAATTAAACTTACTGCCGATTTTATTATAATTTACACTGGCAGATAATACTTTATAATTAAAATTCCCTCCTGCCCTCCATGCATTATCTTTCTCTTTATTTAAACTCTCTTTATCAAGGCCTTTACCAAAATTAGAGTGAGCATACTCTCCAAATATTTTCAAATAACTCTTGAAAGGATTTAGCTCACCCCAAAAAGAATACATATTTCCTGTTCTAAAGGGTTCTTCCGAAGAGGCCACTGTTTTACTATCAAGATCATCTTTTCCTGTTAAAAATAATCCCCTTACTTTAATAATCTCATTGTAAGTCTTACCAATATCAAATCCAATTGTTGTTCCAAAGAGACTTGCATTAGAAGAAGGAATTCCAAAGCCATCAAACCCTGTTTTCTGCTGAGAATTTGTATAAAATGAATTTA
>JAUWNT010000128.1 GCA_030612495.1 Candidatus Aminicenantota bacterium | reverse complement strand
GGGCGAATCGCCATTCGCCCCTACATTGGTAAATTCCTTAGGTAAAAATTTTAAAGCAACCTTTCGCTTCAATTTTGTATCTTCGGCAAGATAGACTTCACCCATCCCCCCTTCACCGATTTTTTCTAAAATTTTATAATGCGATATTGTTTTCCCAATCATGGTTTCAATCCCATTTTTTTAAGAAACAGCAATATAGGAAAATTGTTTAGCCTCCGTGAACCATTAATAGCAATAAATAATTTTATTGTCAAGAAAAATTAGACAAAAAATGAGGGGATGATACTCCAATTTTGGAGAATCATTGAAATTTTATTTTTTATTTTATATCATAAGGAACATGGAAGAAAAAAAAGAGATTTCACGTCTCCAAAAGGAAAACCAGCACTTTCGCCGTGCTCTGGAAGAACTTTCCATTTTAAATGAAATTGCAGTGGCCATTAATTCAGTACTCTCTTTGGATTGTATACTGGAATCTATTGTACAAAAATGTACGAAGCTTATGGGGGTTGAACAAGCAGCGGTTTTGATATTGGATGAAAAGATTGAGGAGAAACCCTTTCAGACAATGGTCAGGGGATGGGATACGGAAGCCAATGCATTACCATACCGGCTGGATACCCAGTTGACAGGCTGGATGCTCAAGAATAAAATACCCCTTCTTATAAATGATTTTGAAAAAGATACTCGTTTTCGAACATTTTCGGAAGACTCCCAATTGATTCATTCGCTCTTAAGCGTTCCACTGCTTTCAAAAAACCGGATGATTGGATTGATCAGCGTATTTAATAAAAGGGCGGAATCGGGCTTTAATAACGATGACCAAAGGCTTTTATCCATTATAGGGTCCCAGTCGGCTCAGGTGATTGAAAATGCACGCCTGCTTAAAGAAGAACAGAAACTGCTGAAAGTACAGCAGGAGCTCCGTCTGGCCTATGATATTCAGACCAATTTACTCCCAAAGGAGTCCCCGGAAATCGAAGGCTATGATATTTTGGGTAAAAGCATTCCTGCCAAAGAGGTGGGTGGCGATTATTTTGATTTTATTCCTATTGATTCACACCGCATTGCATTTTGCCTTGGTGATATATCGGGAAAAGGCATGCCTGCAGCACTTCTTATGTCCAACCTGCAAGCAACGGTACGTGGACAGTCACTGGCTAATACCACTGCTGTGGAATGTGTGGAATGCTGCAATATAATGCTCTTTAATAACACTCCACCTGAGAAATTTTCTACATTTTTCTTCGGCATACTAAATACGAAGACCCATCAAATGACCTATACCAATGCAGGTCATAACTTTCCTTTCCTTTTTTCAGCCGGGCAGAAACCGCGGCAATTGGTAGAGGGCGATATTGTCCTCGGTGTCATGGAGACTTTCCCCTTTAAAGAACAGCAGATCGATTTTGAGACGGGAGATATTTTTGTCCTATACTCGGATGGGGTAACTGAAGCTATAAACAAAGAAGAAGAGGAGTTTGGTGAATCAAGACTTATCTCCATAGTCACAGAAAATAGACACGCTTCTGTCGAAGAATTGACTGGTAAGATCATTGAGGCAGTAAAGCGGCATGCTGGCGATTGTGCCCAATTCGACGATATAACGCTGTTGATAATAAAAAAGATTTGATCCCTTATTTAAAAATTTTGTTATAAATTTTTTACCAGATCTGTGAATCTAGATAAAAAAGCGGCTGCTTTTTCTGGTTTTTGGCCGGTTCCCTGCCATATGGGATGGCGACCACCGCCTTTCCCCTTTATTTGAAACATCAGATCAGATTTGTATTCATCAAACATAAAGTTGAGTTCCTGTGAACATCCAATAATCCATTGTATGTTTTCTTTTTTAATATTAACCAAACATATCAATATATTTTTTCTTTTCAAAAGATTTTTTGAGATTTTTTTTATTAAATCGTCATCTTCATCATTCCAAAACTCGGTGATAATACCATAACCTGACCGTGTTTGCTCCCTTTGATTCTGATACAGGTTCTGAGCAATCATATCAGCTAGGCGAGTGATCAATAGATTGTTTTTTCTTTTAAGAATAATTTCTTCCACATTAAGTGTATTGATTTTCTGGACAAATGAATCTTCCCTGGTGCCCAGTATGAGTCTTAGTTTCGAAATAATCTTATCTTTTTCCCGGTAGTCTTTAAACACCCGTTCTCCAATTTTCCAGGAAAGCCTGGCATGGCCCCGGATTTTTTCTGTACCCACACATTTTACAAATTTCACTTCTCCTGTACTCGCAAAATGAAGCCCCCCGCAACCCACACAATCAAAATCTCCGATCTGGACCAGGTGGATCTCTTCATGAGCCAGGCAGGGCTTGCGCAGCTCAAACCGATCAATTTCCCGTTCATCAGTCACAATT
The DNA here is from genome assembly GCA_030612495.1 of Candidatus Aminicenantota bacterium. GTDB lineage: Bacteria > Acidobacteriota > Aminicenantia > UBA2199 > UBA2199 > JAUWNT01. The sequence goes on along the minus strand of JAUWNT010000128.1, from coordinate 3,511 downwards.
AACTTGATGGGTAAATTGCGATTGATCACTTGGTTGGCCAGGGTTTCAACCTTTTCCAGGTTTTTGGGGGAAATCCGCTGACTGTCGATTTCAATGGTGGTGTAATCTCTGCCCATATGAACCGATACGGTTTTGTACTTGCCAACTTTCCAGAGGGCCCCGGAAATAATATGCTGGCCAGTATGCTGCTGCATATAATCCCTTCTCCATTCCATATCAATGTGTCCCGAAACCGGACCGGTGCCTGGATCCTCAGCTAGATAATGACAGATACGATCACCTTCTTTTTGCACATCCACAACCGGGACCTTATTGATCCATCCTTTATCTGCCGGCTGTCCCCCGCCTTCAGGGAAAAAACAGGTTTTATCCAGAACAACCCGATAGCCCTTTTTATCCTCTTTTACTTCAAGGATTTTGGCTTCGAACTCAGTTTTGTTGATATCTTTATAAAATAATTTCTCAGTTGACATAATCATACCCATTCAAAAAAAAAGGGTTTTTTTTAATATTCCTTATCTGAAGAAGCTCTGGCAGCCCTATTGTGAGCCCAGCTTCTTATTTTTTTTATTTGTGTTTCCATGGTTAATGATAATGGAACTGTATTACCAAAAATTTTAAATAGATCATCTTCATTTAGTTTTCTGTTTTGATTGAAAGCCTCATACATACCAGAGATTATTACCTGTTCAATTTCACTTCCAGACCAGCCTTTGGTAATCTGTGCAAGTTGTGAGATATTGAATTTTGACAAATCATTATCTCTCTTTTTTAAATGGATTGTAAATACTTCCTCTCTTTCTTTTTTTGTAGGGAGATCAATAAAAAAGATTTCATCAAACCTGCCTCTTCTTAATAATTCTGCAGGCAGAAGATCTATTCTATTTGCTGTTGCAGCAATAAATACTTCGGATGTGTGTTCCTGCATCCATGTTAAAAAATAACCAAGAATTCTTGAGGAGGAGCTATCGTCTTGTTTATAACTAATCCCACTTTCAATTTCGTCAATCCACAAAATTGCAGGTGCAACTGAATCCATTGTTTTCAAGGCACGGGAAAAAACTATCTCTGGTGATCCTGCCATACCTGAGTATACCAGGTTCATATCAAGTCGGAATAGAGGTAAATTCCATAAGGATGCCACTATTTTTGAACAAAGACTTTTACCACAACCAGTTATTCCCATTGTAAGTATTCCTTTTGGCTTTTCAAGTCCGAAATTTTTTGCTTTTTTAGAAAATGCATTTTCCCTCTTTCTTAGCCATTCTTTTAAGTTATCAAGCCCACCTAAATCATTAAGAGTGAATTTGTGTGTAAAGTATTCAAGAACGTTCTCTTTTAAAATTAATTGTTTCTTTTCTTCATGAATTATTTCTATTAAATCTGCACTTATTATTTTCTGCCCGTGAAATGTTTTCATAAAAGCTCTGTATGCTTCATCGAGTGTTAACCCTTGAGCTCCAACTATAAAGTTCTTTTTTTCATCTTCATTTAAATTTATTGTTCTTCCTGCTTTTTCCATAGAATCCATGAATTTGAAAAACAGATTCTTTAATTCATCATAATCAGGGAGTTCAAATCTAATAATCTCAATCTCTTTTTTTAAAGAATTCGGAAAATATTCCTCAGGAGTTAATAAAAAAATTACGATTTTTGTATTTTTTAATTTTTTATATGCTTCTCTAAGTTTCCGAACAATTTCATTAGAATCTCTCATGTGTGGAGTTAGGTCTCTAAATATAAAAAATCCATGTTCATTCTCATTTATAACAAAATCCAATGCTTTTATTGGGTTTTTTGTGTCTTCAATAATATTATTATCTTTTTTCAAACCATTATTAATATCCCAGTATATAATATTGTTATTTTTAAGTAGTTGCTCGCATAGTTTTTGCAAATAATTTTCAACCCTTTTTTCTTCGTAAGAAATTATCTGAATAATGGGTTGCCCTGTCATTATTGAGTTTTTTATTTGATCAATTGAATTATTCATTTTTACCTCTGAATACTAAATAATAATACATAAAACAAATATTATCAATGGATGAGGGAGCAGTCCATGACCCCTATTTACTATTTAATGACAGATTTGATAACATTTAACAATTCTTTATACCTTATTGGTTTTGCTATATAACCATCAAATTCAGCTTCAATAATACGTTCTTTATCACCTTTCATTGCAAACGCAGTTGTAGCTATAATCTTTATATGTTTTGTCTTTTCGTCACTTTTTAAAATCTTTGCGGCTGTAAGACCATCCATACCTGGAAGCTGTATGTCCATTAATATCAGTGGAGGGGCTTTTTCTCTGGCTATTGATATTCCAACAGCAGCATCTGTGGCTTTCAGAACTTCATAACCTGAAATTTTTAGAACATCTGAGATAAATTTCATATTGGTTGGATTATCTTCAATAATAAGGATTTTCAATTTTGCTCTGTTTTATAAGGTATTCTTACTGTAAAACAAGAACCCTTACCTAATTCACTTTTTACTTCTACTGAACCTCCATGGAGTTCAACTATACGTTTAACTAATGAAAGTCCCAATCCTGTTCCTTTATGCTTTCTGTTCAGAGAGCTTTCAAGTTGCACAAAAGGTTGAAAAAGTTTTGTTATATCTTCTTTAGATATCCCAATACCTGTATCTGTAACTGAAAATTCCAATAAATTTGGTAATCTTTTTACTTTTACATAAACTCTACCTCCATCAGGCGTGAATTTAACTGCATTTGAGAGGAGGTTGTAAATGACCTGTTTTAATTTTCTCGTATCTACATAGATTTGCCTAACATCTTCCTTTATATCTAAATTCAATTTTATATTATGTCTTAATGCTCTTTCTTTTACTATTGAAAGGCTGCTTTCAAAAAGTGAAGGGAGCTCTGTTTTTTCAAGGTCAAGGGTCATCTTGCCTGCCTCGATTTTCGACAGGTCAAGAATGTCATTTAGAAGTGAAAGTAGGTGCTTTCCACTTAAAAAGATATCAGTGATATAATTTTTTTGTTTGGGCAAAAGTTGGCCTATCATTTCATCTTTTAGAAGCTCTGAAAAACCTATTATAGCATTCAAAGGAGTTCGTAGTTCATGAGACATATTTGCTAGAAAATCAGATTTTGATTTATTAGCAATTTCAATCTCAGTAGTATGTTTTTTTAATTTCTCTTCAAACTCTTTGCGCTGTGTAATATCCTCAATTGATAGGAGAAATATTTTTTTGCCCTCACTATATACCTGTGTAGCATTTAGTAACATTATTTTATGTCCAATTTTTGGGAAATTTTGCTCAATTTCAAAATTATTTAAAGATTGTTTTTCATTTCGAACATATTCCAATAGAGTTCTTAATTTTGGAATATCCCATTGTTGCTCTCCAATTTCGAATAGAGTTTTTTTTATTATTTCGTTAGATTCAACCTTAAAAGTCTTATAAAAGGATAGATTTGCAGATATTATTTTGAGTTCTGAATCAAGAAGTACTAAGGGATATTGTACTGTATTTACAACAT
>JAUWNT010000151.1 GCA_030612495.1 Candidatus Aminicenantota bacterium | reverse complement strand
TTATAAAAAGTTTTTAATTGACTTTTTCTATTATTCTATTTATTTTTTTGCTGTAATAATTTCAACTTTATTAATCTTTTTTATAAATTATAGATATTTAAATGGTCATATACTTTTTATACTTTTTTTGTTTATCTTAATCGTTGGAGATTACTTTTTAGAAAAATATATTTTTTTTAAGAATAAATACAATTTAAATATATCATTTTTTAATTATTTAAATAAAGAAAAAGGTTTTTCAGATATAGTTGTAAATAACGATTGGAGAATAGAGTTAAAAAAGACAAAACAAGAATTAAAAGATCAAAATATTAAAATTTATTCAAGAAAAATATTATGTGCTATATCAGTAATTAAAAGTAAGAATAATAATGTTTTATTTTTTGAGGAGATAAAAAATTCCATGGGACTAATTCGGAAATACTTTTTTTATGAGTTTTTTGTTTTTATTGCTATATTAGTACCTTTTGCAATTATTTCCTTTTTATTTAGTTCTGGATTTGAAATCCAAGGTTCTGTTAAATTTCTTATATTTACACTTGGTTTTATCTTTGTATATTTCTTAGAAACATCTTTAATAAAACCAATTTTCTATCTAATTATTCAAAAAAAACTTTATCAACGAATCTATTCATCATCTTGATAGCTTTTTATAATAAGATGAACTCCCTGTTTCAAGTATAATACTTTCTATAAAAGTCAAAAAGTCAACTTCTGTACCCAATCATTTAGTTTGCAGCGTTTTTTCTATCTAGTTTACTGGTAATAACATTATATATTATAAGTGATACAGCTGAGATCAGGCCAATTCCGGCAAAATAGTACCATATCATATAAGCATGATCATAAGCATGCAATTTTTCAATTGCAGTAAGTGTTTTGGGATCCGGGCAATAAGCTGTAAGAAGGTAACCTGACAACCCGAAGCCAAGAAGTGATGCAAGGAATGAATGGAGATGGCTGAATCCCATGTATAAACCCTCTTCGCCTTTTGGAGCCTGTAGAGAGAAAAATTCAAGAAATCTCGGAGATATGAAACACTCTGCCAGCCCCTGTAATATTATTCCTAGTATGAGCGTAACTGTTATAGGGTGCAGAGTTAAAAGCCCAAAAATTGATACGGATTGACCGGTTATGGATTCCAGAAATGGGCTCAGGGACATTGTGAAAGCAGATAATGGCATAATGAACATACCGATTGTCATTGAGGTTACTGCTTTTACCTTATGCATCAGATGGGTAATGAGGACTACAAATATCATAACAATGGCAGGATTTACATTTGCGATCCATTCCGGTTTCGCAAAAGTTCCCACTGTCCTTATTACATATTTTGGCATAGTAGCATACAGCTGGTGCTGGATCATCCAGAATCCTGTCACTATGAGTATCAAAGTGAGTAAGCGGGCATTCGTTATTATTCTCACGAATCCCTGCCAGGTCTCTTTCAGTGATTTCCCTTTACCTACACTGTTAAAGTTCCTGTAAAAACAATAGACTACAATTAATGCTATCAATGTCATAATGCCTGAAAAAAAGTTTATTGATTTAATTCCAACGTTTATTCTCAGCGGAGCTGCAAAGGTTTTTCCTAAAAAAGCACCAATATTTACTACCATATAGAACAGGGAATAGCCTCTAGCTCGAGTCTTTTTGTTGGTTGTTACTGCAACAGTCCCGGTTATTATTGATTTAATAAAAGAACCTCCGAACATAATTACCACTAGTGTGGGTAAGACAATAGCTTTATGTGGGAAAAGACCCAGAGAAAAATATCCGATACTTAACAGGATGAAAGCCAGAATAACACCTTTTCTAAAACCGATCTTATCTGCATATGCTCCGGTGAAAGGTGGGAGGAAATAGAGTCCTGCAGAAAACAAACCACCTATCCAGGCAGCCCAGATATCATTAAACCCCACAACATCAGTTAAATAGAGGGTGATTGCAATAAAAACAGCATAGTATGCAGCTCTTTCAAAAAATTCTACTAAATTTGCAATCCAGAAAGTTCTGGGAAATTGCCATGTTTTTTTTTCTGTTTCAGACATTTTATGTTCCTTAAAACCTCTTTATGAATTTTTTAAAGAAATTCCCGAGATCATCAAAATATGTATAAAAGATCGGTACTGCAAAGAGTGTCAAAAAAGTAGAACTGATTAGACCACCAATCAGAGTTATTCCCATCGGGGCATAGGGGATTCCCACCAGACCAGTATTTCCGATCGACATTGGCAAAAGCCCGAAGATTGTTGTTAGAGCTGTCATTAATATTGGCCTGAATCTGTTCATACCTGCAACAAGGATAGCCTGCTCCCTCTGCATGCCCGAATTTCTATACTGGTTTGTAAGATCAATAAAAACAATGGCATTGTTTACTACAACACCGATCAGTACCACAAGTCCTATTCCTGCCATAATTTCAAAAGTTGTGCCAGTTATGTACATTAACCAGTAAGACCCGACAAAAGCAGCAGGGATTGCAATCAGTACTGAAAGTGGGAGTATAAAGGATTCGAATAGGACTCCCATTATTAAAAACACAAAGATGACTGAAAAAATAAGGGCTGTGGAAAGATCGGAATCCTGTTCTCTGAAGCGTCTCCCTCTGCCACCTTCCTCAAAAAAGTATCCTGTGGGGAATTTGAACTCCTTTAGTATTTTGAACATTTTTGCTCTAAACTTCTTCATATCTGTATCACCGATATATATTTTTATTTCCATAAAGGATTTCCCATTCTCACGCCTTATACTACCCTGGCTTTTATGAAAGGTGAAATCTGAAATTGAATCTAAAGTTGTTTCCTTTCCAGAATCGGTTTTAATAAAAGTGTTTTTGAGTTTGGCCACAGAATCTCTTGATTCCGGGTTTGATTTAACATATATAGGGATTTCCTTTCCAGGTGTTTGATAATTTGATATTTTTCTTCTTCTCAGGTTAAAAGCCACCAATTGTCCGATATAATTTGGATTAACTCCCATTTTAAAAGCTTTATCTCTATCAACTGAAATATGGATCTCATCATTCCCTGTTTCTATGTCGGTTTCCACAGTTATAACGCCCTCCACAAGTTTTATCTGTTTTTCCAGCTCAATTGCAAGATTCTCAAGAACTGTAGTATCATATCCTCTTAGAGTAAATGAGACTGCATTGTCATCACCCCCTTCCTGGTCCCGCCATGAGGTTCTCATTCTCACTCCTGGAATAATGGGGAGATTTTTCTTGATATCCTCTGTAAGCTCTTCCCTAGTAAGTTGTTTGTATTTGCTTAAGCCAAGAACTCTTTTAATTTTTCTTGATATCACCTGGTACCATTGCGTATCTTTATCAGGTTTCAGATATACTTCAATCCTGCCACGAAAATTGCGAGTTCTGGTTGAAATATGATCTATATGATATATTGAGTCTTTTTCCCTTATCTTTTTGGCAATATAGTTGAGTGTTTTATCAATTTTTTCTATACTATAGTTGGAAGGGAAATTGCATATTACCCTCGCATCTCTCGATCCGCCTTGAGCTGAATCGGATTTTTTCATTTTACTCTGCGGTATCACCTGACTGATGATGATCAATATTATGATCAGCAGAAAATCGAACCTGTGCTTAAGTACTTTAACAAGCGAATTTTGATAAGTCTGGGTTATCTTACTATGAGAAGCCTGGATTATTTTAATGTTTTTCGGGATTGATTTGGTTGAAGCTAATGGGATGAATATTAATGCGATGAATAAGCTTGCTCCCAATGCAAAGATTACAGGAGCTCCGATTCTTGTCAGGTAGAATGACATGCCTGAGTCACCTCCCATTATCATAAGTGGGACAAACACCACTATTGTGGTCAAGGTTGCCATTACAATTGCCAGTCCTACCTCAGAAGCTCCCAATATAGCCGATCTTTCAATTCCGTATCCGAGCCCGTTAAATCTGTATATATTTTCTGTTATAACAATGGCGTTATCTACTACAAGCCCGATCGAGACCATCAATCCCATCATTGTAAAACCGTTCAGGGTCCAGCCGATAGAATAGATAACCATTATAGAAATCAGTAATGAGAGGGGGATAGCAAGGGTTAACATAATAGTTATCCTTTTTTTTCTTAAAAAAAGATAGAGAATAAAAAAAGCGAATATTCCTCCCCACATCATAGTGGTTTTAACATTATGTATCGATTCACTTATCATTCTACCCTGGTCCCAGAATATGAAATAATTTACACCTTTCAATTCAGGGCGGTTCTGAAACTGGCTTTTTAATTTTAAGATAATATTCTTACAAACCTCAACAGTATTTGCCTCACTCTCTTTATAAGCCACTATTCCAGCAGCTAGGTTACCATCCACACGCATCAAATTCCGTTGTTCCTCATCAAAATCGTATTTGACATCTGCAATATGGCTGAGTTTCACTCCCTTTCTTATCGAAATATTCTTAATATCTTCCAAAGTTTTGAACTTTGATGTACTCCTTAGTAGAAATTTTTTCTTTCCTATATAAACATATCCGCTGGAGATTGAAAAATTTTCCCTCAGGAGCTTCTGCATCAATGTGTAAAGGTTAACATTGTATGTTTTTACTCTGTCTGAATTTACAATTATCTGAATATATTTTTCCCTGATCCCGAACATTTCAACATTTGCCACTCCTTTTATGCCATCTATTGCTTGTTTAATAAATTTGTCAGTCACATAATACGG
>JAUWNT010000136.1 GCA_030612495.1 Candidatus Aminicenantota bacterium | reverse complement strand
TATTGCACAAATTTTAAATGTCAATTCAAGCCCGATTTTATCACCTGAAATACCGACAAACAGCACCATCAAAGAACTAACACCGAAACTTATAGTCATATATATACTATTTACAAAAGCCGGGCGTTCAGTGTTCGTCTCTTGCACAAGAGCCAATAAAACAGGCCCTGATGCGAATAAAAAAATGCCCATTAGAATCAAAAGCGGGATCATCATAATTTTTCCTGAAAAGATAAATGCCCACATTACTAATGGGCTCGCAATTGCAGTAATAAGAAGTGTATTCCTATGGCTTATTTTATCAGAAATGTAACCTGCCCAGAAAGTGCTGATAGCCCCTGAAAACTGTAACACTGACAATGAAATTCCAGCAATCCATAAAGACTCGCCTTTTCCGGTTAAATAGGTTGGCAAATAAAGCGTTAATGCAGATTTCATTCCAGCCCTGAATAATTGAAAGCCCACAATAAAAATAAAGAAAGGTATTAACTGCTTAATAGTTTCTTTTGCTTTCTTCAGTTTTTTATTGTTCTTTTTATTGTTAATTGATGATACATCTTTTAATTTGAAAAAAAGAATTATCGATGCTATTATTCCAAGAGGCATAACTCGATAAGAACCCTCCAGTCCCCAAAGAGAAAGTGCTGCAGTAATTATTAAAGGGCCTAATGTTCTTGCTATTTCACCGCCGAACATATAAAAGCTCATTCCTGTTCCTATTTTTTCACCTGAAAAATGTTTAATCATTACAGGAGACGGTACATGAAACAGGGCTGAACTAATTCCAGTGACAAACAACAAAATAAACAAAATGATATATGAAGGCGAGCTACCCAGCAAACTCATAGAAATTGCTGTAATCCCGGGCGTCAATATTACCATATATTTAACACATACTCTATCAGCTATTAATCCAATAAACGGGTTAAAAAGTGATGGGGCTTTTCTAATAACATCTAAAAGCCCTACCATTGATAATGAAATACCAAATTTTCTAATTAATAAAGGTAACATTGGCGCAAGGAAAGCTGTATAAATATCATGAAATAAATGAGCAGCAGAAATTGTAATTACTCTTCCTGCTTGAAACTTTTTCTTCATTACATTTTATTCATGTGAAATAGCTTCAACAGGACAAGATTCTTCAGCTTCAATAGCACTTTTTTCTAAATCTTTTGGAACAGGATCTTTAATTACATGGGCTTTTCCATCATCCTTCATCTCAAAGACTTCAGCACATACATTTTCGCAAGCCTCACATCCTATACATAAATCTTCATCTACTTTAAATTTCATTATAACTCCTTTTTGTACACAATTTATTCTCTATATACCAAAGAATTATAACATATTCGGGCTTAATCTAAATATTATTTCTTTACTTAAAATATTTTTTATAAAACAAGGTGATGTGCTACAATAGTTCTCAATTTCTCTTTGCTATGAATTTATTATAAAGCAAAAGGCTGACAATTGTAAAAATTCCTATTGCAGAAAAAACAAGCCACAGTATTTTTGGCTGATTAAGGTTATCTACAAAATGGACATAGAGTTTCGCACCCACAATTCCGCCCACTGAGCTTCCAAAAACACCATATAAGAAGAGATATCCCATATACATTGCCTTTTTATCTGAAGGTGCTGTTATGCCAATATAACTTATAAATTTAGGGTGTGCAGTCATCTCTCCAATAGAGAAAAGTATAATTCCTGCCATAAATATCCAGATATTTGAAGAGATGGCCAGAATGCCCATGCCAACAGTTGCAACAGTTATTCCAGTTATCATGGTTGGAAGTGCTTTTTTGTTTTTTACAATATTTGATACTATGAGTTGAAGAAGGATTATTACACCTGCATTGATCACTGTAACATGTTCCACATCAAAAAACCAATTTATATTTATCCCAAAAATACCAAGAAATTTATTAACCACATTATTCAATGAAGCAGCATCCACATATGCCTGCACATACCATAATACAGAGTCGAACATCTGGAAATAGAGTACCCAGAATCCTGAGTAGAGAATTATCATTAAAAGGAACCTGGAATGATCTTTGAATTTTTCGATGTCCGATTTATCAATCATATTAAGCGACATGGTAGAGATGTAGATGATGGATGTTATGATCTTTCCTAATAATGAGAGGCCAGGAATAAACCATATTAGAACTACTGCGAATGCAGGGAGCAGCATAGAATTTTTAGAAGAGACTGGAATGATCAGCAAAGAAATGATGATTATTGAGACAAGAAACAGAGGAAAAAAAGAGCGAATTTTCATAGATTTTAAAAGTGTGTCTATCTCTTCTTCTCCAACCCCCTTTAAAACAGGGAAACTATGCATAGCACGTACAAGCACCTCTTTTATTTCATTAATATCGCTTTTATTATCAATATAGATAATAAATTCCTCTTCAGAGATTTTCTCGATCTGGAATGTAACGCCATTTAAATTTTTTCTCTCCATAGTCAGAGATATTTTTCTCTCTGATTTTTTTACAAGTTCATTGATCTCTTTTTCATTCATATCTTTTAAGCAAGGCAGCTCTCTGAGTTTCTTTATTAACTTACTTAAATAGGATTCGAGTTTGTCAGGTTTATAAAGTGTGACATAGATATTCTCAGATTTTTCCTTCTTATATTGGATATTGAAATTATCTTTTATTAACATATTTCTGTTAACATCAAATATAAGGGTTTTCTCCCCTTTTTCAACTGCTATCTTTGAATATTTCCCTTCTGCTTTCGGGCTTCTGAGATAGCTGAATACTGATAATACAAAAAATATAGCCAACAAAGTTAAAGTAACCAGTCTAAAAAGGGTGGACCGTTTTATTTTACTGCTCAGTAGTACCAGCGGAGAATAGATTATTTCAAAAGCATTTGCAAGTGTCTGGATCAAGGAAGTTTGATCTCTCTTCTCTGCTTTATCCCGTTTTATTGGGTCTTTATACAATAATACTGTTGGAATAAGTAAAAATCCAGTACATATTGCAGAAGCAATAATAACATAGGATGGATTCATGCTCTTTAAAAAAGGGACCAGGAATAGGGGGAATAGAAAAGCTCCAAGGTTTATAGACCAGTAAAAAATCCCAAAGGCCTGAGTACTGTTGGATTCATCTGTGACACGAGCAATTGTTCCTGAAATTATTGGTTTGAACATACCTGCTCCAAACCCCATTACCACAAGTGCTATAAAAACTGACGAATATGTGGTCATCTGGCTGGTAAGGAAGTAACCTCCACCCAGCAGTGTAAAAGCTATCATAAGTATTTTCCTGTACCCAAAACGGTCTGCAATAGCACCTGAAATAATGGGAAGGAAGTATAGCAAAGGCTGGATAACCCCTTTTATAACACCTACACTCTCCTTTGGGATATTGAGAGTATCAGTAAAATATACTGATATAAAACTCATCATACCATAGTAAGATCCCCTCTCAAAAAACTCAAAGATTACAACAAGCCAAAACTGGCTCGGAAACTTTTTAAAAAAACCTATTTTCTCTTTTTCCATTCTTTTTTCCTAATGGAGAATATTATCAACAAGACCTTTAAAAAGCAAGGTATGTTATAATTGTTTATGTTCCAGATTCAAGACTTACACTATCATATAGGTGATCGCAAATTACTATCAGGTATAAATTGGGTAATTCATCCGGGTGAGAGAGTTGCACTTATTGGGCCAAATGGATGTGGGAAAACTACTTTATTGAGAATCTTGAATGGGGAAATTGAGTATGCAAGAGGCACAATAATAAAACCAAAAGTATACAAAATCGGATACCTTCCTCAAGAGGAGATAGCTCTTGAGCAAAACTCTGTTTTACAAGCAGTAGTTGATGGTCAAAAAGAGGTACTTGAACTCGGAAAAAAGATCACAACATTACATAACGATCTGAATTCATCTAAAAGCAAGCATGATAGATTATTAAAGCAGTTAGGAGTTTTAGAAGAGCAATATGAATCGATTGGTGGCTATGAATTGGAAATCTATGCAAAAAATATCCTCTCTGGTCTTGGTTTCTCTAAAGATGATTTCTCTCTGCCTCTGTCTAACCTCAGCGGTGGCATGAGAATGAGGGTTTATTTAGCAAGAATCCTCATAAAAAAACCTGATATTCTTTTATTGGATGAGCCTTCCAATCATCTTGATTTACAATCATTGGAATGGTTGGAGTACTATATTTTGAATTTTTCCGGGAGTGTTGTGATTGTATCTCATGACCGTTTTTTCATTGATAGATTAGCCCAAAAAATATATGAATTAGAAAGAGGTAACCTTAATTTATATAAAGGAAACTATCATTCTTATAAGGATCAAAAAAGAAAAAATGAGGAACTAATCCAAAAAAAAAGGGAAGAACAAAGATTAGAAAAAGAGAGGGTTGAAAGATTCATAAACAGGTTTAGATATAAAGCAACAAAAGCAGCTCAAGTTCAAAGCAGAATAAAACAGCTTGAAAAATTAGATAAAATCGATCTTCCCGAACCCCCTGTTAAGATCAGTTTCGAATTAAGCGTAATAGAAAAGAGCTATAAAAATGTCCTGGAAATCGAAGATATGTCATTTAAGTACATAAAAGAACATATATTGAAAAATATTGAGTTAAATATATATAGAGAAGAGAAAGTTGCACTTGTAGGTATTAACGGTGCAGGCAAAACCACATTAACTCGTCTGATAAATCAACAGCTAAAACCTCAATCAGGTTCAATAAAAATTGGTAAAAAGACTTCTATTGGTTATTATGCTCAGCACAGGATCGATGAACTTGATTTAGATAAAACAGTATATGATGAAGTCTATTCAACTTCAGCTTACAATCTTATCCCTAAAATAAGAGATATTTTAGGCCTATTTAAATTTAAGGGTAATGATGTTTTTAAGAAAGTAGAATTCCTTTCAGGAGGGGAAAAAGCAAGAGTTTCTCTTGCAAAGATACTCCTATCTCCAGTAAACTTTCTTATTATGGATGAGCCTACCAATCATCTTGATATTGTTTCAAAAGAAGCTCTTGAACTTGCACTCTCAAGTTATAATGGAACAGTATTGCTTATTTCACACGATCGCTATTTTCTTGATAAGATCGTTAATCGGGTTATAGAAATAAATGACAAACATATAATAGAATATAATGGTAATTATTCATATTATTTACAAAAAAATGAGAGCAATTTTGACCTTTATATAAACAAAGAGGATAAATTTAAACCAGATTCATACAGGAGAAGTAAAAAAGAGGAGAAAAGGTTAGAAGCTCAGGCCAGGCAGTCTATTAGTAAAAGGCGAAATCAATTAAAAGATGAGATTAAATCTATGGAAGAGAAAATATGTGAATTCGAAAACAGGAAAAATAAAATAGAGCAAAAAATGGCTATAAAGGAAACTTATGATCAAGGAGCATTTGTAGTCTCTTTGCA
>JAUWNT010000040.1 GCA_030612495.1 Candidatus Aminicenantota bacterium | reverse complement strand
GTAAAAGAGACAAACTTTTCTAGAAGTTCACGTAAGAATTATTTTAAACTTATGCCTATTCCTAAATATCGACCTTTTTTTAACAGATTGCTTTGTGATGAGAAGGGGAGAATATATGTTGTTAGAATTCAGCCGATACTTTATAGGAAAGATTATGAAATTGTGGATGTTTTTTCAAAAAGGGGCCTCTTTTTATATCGACTGAATATACCTTATGTTCCAAGAATTATCCGAAATGGAGCCATTTATATAGTGGACAAAAGTGATGAAGATAATATAAAAATAAATAAATTTACAGTAAAAAACTATAAATCTATGAAATATTAACGCCTATCTCTCGGTTGGTGGGGCTTTAGGGTTAAAAGATGATAAAGGATACAAGGCTTTTTAACAGGATATTAAAGAAGTTTAAGCGAAATTAAAGCTTTTATTTTGAGATCAATCGTTTAAAGTTTGATATTGAAATTGAAATGACAAGAATAGTTATAAATGATAAGCAAAGTAAATCTTTGTAAAAGTATTCAATCCCATTTCCTTTTAAAAAAATCTCTCTTATGATTTTAATGAGATATGAGAGTGGGTTTATTTTGACAAGAAATTGAAGACTTGATGGAATATTTTCAGTAGGTGTGAAAAGCCCTGAGAGAAGGATAAATGTGATCATTGAGAACCATGAGAAGAAAAGGGCTTGCTGCTGTGTTGATACTATTGTTGAGATTAAAAGGCCATAGGATAGAATCGCTGTAAGAAAAATTATTGCTGAAATAAACAAAATAAACAAATTTCCTCTTATAGGAATTTTAAACCATATCATAACAACAGAGATAGAAAAACTCATATTTATGATTCCAATTATTGCTATTGGGAGAGCCTTACCTATATAGATTTCAATTGAGGTTAATCTTGATATTAGAAGAGTATCCATGGTTTGTTGTTCCTTTTCACGAACAATAGATGCTGATGCAAGAAAAAGAGAAACAATGGTTAATAATAGAGCTACAATGCCTGGGCCCATGTAGTTTATACTCTTTAGAGCTGGATTGAAGCGAATGAGGGTTTTATTCTCTATAGATAATTTTTTGTCCATTTTTTCAATATCACTTAATATATATTTTTTTAATATGCCATTAAAATATCCAGCAGCTATTGAAGAGGTATTGGAATCAGTTCCGTCCATTAATATCTGAATTTCCGGATATTTAAGTATATTTTTGTTTTTATTAAATGAATCTCTGAAGATTATAACTGCTTTAATGTTACCCTTTTTCAAGGTGCTAATGCTGTCTCTATTTTTATAAGAAATCTTTTTTACATTAAAAAGGGGGGTGTTCTTTATACGATTGATAATTCTATATGATGTTTTATTTTTTGATAAGTTAATGATTTCAACAGGTATGTTTTCTACATCTGTTTTGACAATATACCCGAACAGAATTATCTGTATTATTGGTGCAATAAATAAAAGTGGTAATAATTCTTTTTGGCGAAAAATTTCGATAAATTCTTTTTTAACGAGATAAAATATTCTCATTTTGATCTTTCCCTGATTTTACTAAATTTTATATTTGATATTGTTATTAAGACAATAGGAAAAACCGTTAGAATTATACCTTCGAATATAAAATGTTTTATCTCAGCGCCCTTAACAACAACTCCTCTAATAATTTTCAGGAAATAGGTGGCAGGTACAATATATGAAAAGCCTTTCAAAATAGGGTGCAATGAATCAAGGGGGAAAATAAATCCTGAAAGCATAATAGATGGCAGTAAGGTTGTAAGCAGAGTTGCAAACATGGCTGTTTCCTGAGTAGAAGCAATTGTTGAGATTAATATGCCTAACGAGAGGCCAGTGATAATGTATAAGATAGAGAACACAAAAAGAACCATCATATTTCCTCTAAAAGGGATGTTAAATAGTATTTTTCCAGAGAGTAAAATCAATATCTCCACAATCAATGAGACAAATATATATGGAATCGTTTTTCCTAATATGATTTCAAAGGATTTAAGAGGTGAAATGAATATAAGCTCGATAGAGCCTGATTCTTTTTCTCTGGAAATGGTTAATGAGGTCAATAGAGTTGTGATCATGAGCAATAATACTGCTATTAAACCAGGAATAAAGAAAAATGAGCTCTTTACATCAGGATTGAATAAGACTTTGGTTTTTATTTTGAGGAAATTATTTAAGTTTTGAAAATCATCTTGAAAATCAAGTAATATTAATTCATTGTATTGATATATCAGGTTTGCAACATTTGAATCACTCCCATCTAAAATTATTCCTACCTCAGTTTTTCTTCCTTTTTCAATCTTTTTTGAAAAATCAGCAGGAATTATAATAATCTCTTTTAAATGACCTGATTTTAAAAGTTTTTCCCCCTCTTTTAAGGGATCTGAATACTTTTCCCTTAAATCTTTTATTGTAAAGTATCTATTATTTGTAAATTTCTTGATTAGTTTTTTAGAATTCTCTCCATTTGAGAGATCAATAATTCCTGCATTTACATTATTAAGGTCAAAGTTTATACAATAACCATATATGATTATCATGAGAATAGGCATTAAAAAGACAATCAATAGGCTTGTTGGGTCCCTTAGTATATGCAGGGTTTCTTTTATAATTAAAGCTCTAATTCTGTTCATGATTTGATATTGCATCCTTAAATAGATCTTCGATTGAATTTTTTTTATGCTTCTTTAAAAGTCCACCTGGTTCTCCTTCAACAATGAGATCTCCATGGTGTAAAATCAAGATTCTATCAGCATATTCAACCTCATCAAGATTGTGTGTACTGACTAATATTGTTTTACCTCTTATCTTTAAATCATAAATTTCATACCAGAAATTCCTTCTTACTTCCGGGTCAACCCCTGATGTAGGTTCATCAAGAAAGATAATTTCAGGATCAGTCATAAGGCAAACAAAGAGAGAGATTTTTTGCCTTATTCCAGGCGGGATATCCTTTACATTTTGCCTCAATAATAGGGGATCAACCATATTTTTTATCTCTTCTTCCTTTTTCTTTATTGTTTTGCGTGATAATCCTGAGACACCCCCAAAAAATTCTATATTTTCTAAGGAATTAAGTAAAGGGTATAGAGAAAATTTTTGAGACATGTATCCCATAATCTTTTTAAGTTCTTTTCTATTCTTATTAGCATCCATGCCATTTACCAAAATTTCTCCTGAGGTTATTTTTAAAAGTCCATTTATCATTTTAATAGATGTAGTTTTACCTGCTCCATTTGGTCCAAGAAAGCCAAGAATCTCTCCCTTTTTTATATTAAAATTAATATTATTTACTGCAATAAAATTGCCGAATTTTTTTGTTAAATTCTTTACTTCAATTATATTATTCATTATGCTCTTTTTAGTTCCTGCTCTTCCATTCTTTCATAATAAATATATATATCTTCTAATTTAGGTTTTTCCTCTTCAATACTATAATAAGGTATTAAATGAGTGTAATTTTTTTCTTCAATTTGAATATATTTGAGATATTTACCTTGAATATAAAAATTATCTTTTAGATCCTCATGTTTTTTTAAATTATTAATGATTTCAAAAATATTACCTTTTGGAAGAATTCTAAATAGTTTTGCCGGAAAATTATTTTTAAGGCGATTCATTGAGTCTTTTTTTATAATTCTTCCATTTCTTACAAACACTATATAATCTCCATTCTCTGCTTCATCCAGATAAGGGGTTGAGATAATTATTGTTTTTCCATCTTCTTTTAATTCTTTAATAATATTAAAGAACTCAATTCTTGAAAGAGGGTCTACTCCTGTTGTTGGTTCATCAAGTATAATGAACTCAGGAATAGATAAGAGTATTGTTGATAAAGCCAGTTTTTGTTTCATTCCCCCTGAAAGATTTCCTGCTCGTCTGTTTTTAAAATTGTTCATACCTGTTTTTATCAATAATCTATTCTTTAATTCTTCCTTTTTCTTTTTAGGCACCTGATAAATATCAGCGAAAAAATTCATGTTTTCTTCAACAGTTAAATCCTTGTATAAAGAAAAGCGTTCTGGCATATATGCTGCAATGGATGTGATTTTCCTGTAATTTTCCACTATATTTTTTTCTCGCAAATAAATTTTGCCTGAATCCTTTTTGATAAGGCCAACAATCATCTTGAGAATTGTTGATTTGCCAGAGCCATCAGATCCTGCAATTATTGTTATTTTTGACTCAGGTATTTCAAAAGAGATATTATCAACAGCTTTTATATTTTTAAATGATTTTGATATGTTTTCTAATCTAACCATATTACGAAATTTTATTGTTTATTAAAAACAACTGTTACAGGCATTCCAATTTTAAAAATAGAGTTATGTCCTTCAATTTTTATTTTTACCTGATATAAAAGAGATTTTCTTTCCTTTTCAGAAATTATATATTTTGGAGAAAATTCAGCTTTTCTTCCAAAGTATGAGATAGTTCCTGATAGATTTTTATTTTTTATTCCATCAATAAGGATTTTTACCTTCATCCCAAGTTTTAATGAAGATATCTCTTGTTCTTCAATAAATACTTCAATATACAGGCTTGAAACATTAAGAATGTCAGCAATTGATGTGTTGGGAAATACAGTTTCTCCTTTAAGAACAAATTTTTCAATCACAACTCCATTATCAATGGGAGATTTAATGATGTGGTCCTTTAGTATCAGATTTAAAAGATCTCTTGTGTTTTCAATTTTTTCCCTCTGTAATTCAAAAGCATTGATGTTGTTCTTTATTTCAAATAATGAAGTTTTTACTTCAAGATATCTAATTTCCATATTCTCAAGTTTTTCACCTGACACAGAGTTTGTTTTCTTTAGCCTTGTGAAACGTTTAACCTGTTTTTTTAGATATATAAGGTTTGAGTTTACATATTTCAGCCTCTTTTTTAGATTTTCAGAATTTAGATCTATTTCTTTTAATTTGATGTCAAGCTCTTTTATCTTATTCAATGTTTTGTCCATGTTTATTTTTACTAAAATATCACCTCTATGAACTTCTTTACCTTCATTTATATTTATTTTATCTATTGTGCCTTGAACCTGTGACTTAACAGTTATTATGTCTCCATCTATAATTCCTGGTGCTTTTATTTCAGTTGAATTATTTTTTACACAGAATGAGAGAAAAGAAATTATTAAAAGACTTATAATTGATTTTTTCATAGTTCCTCCGTATATTTTCCAATTACCTTGTTTATATTTAGTTCAGCTAATTCATAATGGGTTTTCATTTCATTTTTCATTGAAATGTACCTCTCTTTTTTTGTTATAGATTCGAGGTAATCTATATTTGATATCTGCTGCTCTTCATAAAGACTTTTTTTTAGTTTTGTATCTTCATTTGATATTTTAATAAGCTTATTTAAAATATTAATTTTATTTTCAATAGATGCTTTTGTTGCATATAGTTGTTTTAGAAGTTTTTCTCCCTCAAAGATAAAATCTTCTTTTTCATTTATTATTTTTTGATTTGAGTATTTAATTATGTTTAAATCTCTTTTTTGTTTGTTCCAGTTAAAAATTTTCAGATTTACATTAACTCCTGCCTGGAAGTATGACCCCCACTCGTTTCTGAAAAAATCAATTCCAGGCTTTCCATAGTGTATCTCAGCAAACCCACTAATCTGAGGGAGGTATTCTCCTTTGATTATTTTGCCTTTGTAGGATAGGAGTATTATCTTTTCATCAATTGTTTTTAAAATTGGATGAGATTTTTTAAATTCCGTAAAGGCTGACTTATAATCTCTTATATTCTCATTATAATTTTTATCAATCTCATTAATGTTCATTTTGCATAGTTTCTTAAAAGTGATGCTCTCATTTGTTATCATACTGTTTAGATCTTCAAGATTTATATATAGCTCTTCGATTTTTCTCTCTGTTTCAAGCAGGTCTGTTTTTTTTACTAATTCTTCTTTGTATAGATTTTTGATTTTCCTGTAATGAAGGTTAAGATTTTTTATAAGATAATTTAAGGATTTTTTTTTATTTAATAAGAGAATATATTTAAAATATGTGGATTTCACATTGAAAACTATATCAATCTTTTTTAATAGAGTTTTATTTTTTTCAATTGCTAAATTGATCTCTTCCAGGGTTGCTAAATTTGAAAGGATATTACCAGAAAATATTGGCTGTTGCAAAGAGAGATTAATATCATAATTATTCTTTGAACCTGCATACATAATTGCTCCAGGGAATTCGATTTTCATTTTCTCTGATTTAAAGATGTAAGAAATATTTGAATTTATAGAGAACAATTTTTTCATTTGAGCATTTCTCTTCTTTATTTGAGAAGATTTTTCATCAATTATCTGATTCCTATAATTAACATCCATTTTTATTGCATTTTTTATTGCAATTTCCAATGGTATGTTGGAGAACAGGGTATTGCAAAAAAAAGTGGTTATTAAGAAAAATAATTTTTTTTTCATTTTAGCATACCTCTCTTTAAAATATTTTGAACACTTTGTATTCTTTTTTGAGAAAAATGTGATGTATAATTCAGGTAATTTTTCAAGAATGGTTAATATAGTATAAAAATTTTTTTTTGTCAATAAAAATATTTTTTTCTTGACAATCTGTTTCTAATTTGATAAATTAATACCTTTCAGGAGGTTTTATGGCTCAACAAGTAAATTCAGAACCCAATGTAGTTCCATTATGTGATATTCTATTGGTATTATTGATTATTTTTATGGTTATAACACCTGTTGCACAGAAAGGTATTGATATAAAATTGCCTGAGACTCAGGCTCCTGGACCTGAAGGTGGTCAGAAAGGAATAGTTTTAACACTCGAACATGACATGTCTATTAAGATAAATGCATTGCAGGTAAGTAGAGATATGCTTGAGAATGAATTAAGGAATATTTATCAAACTCGTACGGATAAAACAATATTCATAAGAGCTGATGAGTCCATAAATTATGGAGAAGTTTTGAAAATAATTGATGTTGCTAAAGGCGCTGGGATAGATGTCCTTGGAGTAATTCCAGAAAGATATTCAACTCAGTAATTCTATTAAGTTTCAAATTTACTAAATCATAGAGTTTATTAATTTCAAGTTATATAAGTTGAAAATATGTTAAAAAAGGTGTAAAATTAATCTTCTGGAGGTATTTATATTATTATGATAAAAAGTGAAGAAAAAGATTTAAAAAAAATAATTAAAGAATTTAATACAGCAATTAAACTTTTTAATAAAAAAGAATACAAAGAAGCAAGAGATGCTTTTGATAAAATAATTAAAGAACATAATGATTCAGAATATTATAGTGTTTTAGAGGTAAAAGGTAGGGCTGAAATTTATAGGAGTATGATTGATTCTCAACTAAACCCTGTAAAAATAAAACTTGAAAATAATGAAGATTATTTAAATGAAGGCATATTCAACTTGAATGCAGGAAATTTAGATAGAGCTTTAGAGCTTTTTAAAAGTCTTGAAAAGAGAAAATATGATGACCCCTACATATATTATTTAATGTCTTTGGTTTATTTAAAGAAAGAAGATATAGAACAATCACTTGATAATTTAAAAAAATGTATTGATTCTGATGATTATTATAAAATTATTGCTTACAATGAACCTGACTTTGATCTCTTGTCAAATGATGAGAGTTTTATAGCTCTGGTTGAATGATAATTCATGCATTTGATACTCTTTATTTAAAGGCTAATAATCTTTCATTCAGGAATAAAAATATATGTTTGTGGATAAAAGAGATATTTAAGGATTTAGATTTTTATATTCCTGATAAATATGAACCGAAGTTTGATTTCCTTATTATTTTTAATTTTCCTAAATTTTTGCAGATAAAGTATAGAGGGGTTAAGGAGATAATTGATTTTCTTCAAACCCAGGATGGGAAGGACAAAAATATTTTTTCAATAAAAGGGCTTCCTTTTTATATTATTTCATATTCTGCTTTTAAAGAGTTAAATTTGAGCTTAGAAAATGGGATTTGTTTTGAATCAAAGAATATAAATAATGTTGAATTAATTGAATTGAAAGAAGAATTTAAGGTTTTGGATTTAATATCAGATCTAAGAGAAATCGAAGATTTTCTTGTTAATTATCAGATCAAAAAGTTAATGAATGATGGGGTTATTATCGAGGATTTTAATAATTTTTATATTGATGAAGGAACAGAAATTGGGGAAAGGACAACTATTTGTTCAGGTGTTGTAATTAAAGGGAATAGTAGGATTGGAGAAAGGGTTGTCATATTTCCAAATTCTTATATAGAGAACACAGTTGTAAGAGAAGGGACTGTGATCTTACCTGGATGTGTGATTAGGGATTCTATTATTGAAAAAAATGTAAAGCTTGGTCCTTATTGCCATTTAAGAATGAGTTCACTTGTCAAAGAAGGAGCTAAAATAGGTAATTTTGTTGAGATGAAAAAAAGCCTCCTTGGAAAGGGATCTAAAGCAATGCATTTAACATATATAGGTGATGCAAAAATCGGTAAAAATGTAAATATTGGTGCTGGCACTATTACATGTAATTATGATGGGGTTAATAAGAATAAAACATTTATTGAAGATAATGTTTTTATAGGATCAGGTACTGAACTCATTGCTCCTGTTACTATTCATAAAGATAGTTATGTTGGGGCCGGGTCAACAATAACAGATGATGTTCCTGAAGGCTCTCTAGCTGTAGCTCGGCAGAAACAGAAAAACCTGTTAGATTGGGTTAAGAGGAAAAGAAAAAAACAAAAAAATAAACTTACAAAATGATTCAAAAACATTTAATTGACATTCTCCCAATTATGATTTATTATGAATCAGCTTTCGAAATATTAAGGAGAAAAGAATGACGCGAAAATTAATAAAACCTAATCTTGAAGAGATAAAAAAATATACAAGAAGAGATACAAGGAAGAAACCACCTACATATAAAACTCATGCAGAAAATTATTATTATGTAAAGCAGATGAATAATAAGACTCATATGGTTATTGAATTAATAACTGGAGAAGCATTTAAATGTAAGATTGAGTGGTATGATGAAAAATGTATAAAGGTAAAAAGAGAGGATGAGAAGAATTTTATTCTTTTTAAACATTCTATAAAATATATGTACAAAGATCCTAAATATATAGATCAACAACAGGAAAAAGAAGCTGAAGAATAAAATCATAGCCATTACTTCAGGAGACCCTAATGGTATTGGTCCTGAGGTCATTTGTAAAGCTTTAGCTCATTATATATCAAAATATCCAATAGTAATTATTGGAAATAGAGATGATTTTTTCTCAGGGGGAAACAATATTTTACCTAATATAAAGATCATTTCTGATATTACTAAAATTAAAATCAGGGGAAACTATTTTTTTAATATAAATAGAAAGAATATTAAGAAAGATCCATCTTTTGAGTATGTGAAAAAGGGGGTTGAATTTGCTCTAAAAAAGAGGGTTCATGCTATTGTTACAGCTCCAATATCTAAAGAGAAATGGTTAAAAGCGGGAATAAAATATAAAGGTCATACTGAATACCTTGTTAAGAGCTCAGGGATTAAAGATTACTCAATGTTTTTTTTCTCAGATAATTTGAAAGTTGCATTATTTACCACACATATTCCATTAAGGAAAGTTTTTAACTATGTACGAAAAGATAAGATAATTAAATTTATCAAATTTGTTGATTTAGAATTGTATAAACTTTTTTCGAAAAAATTCACCTTTTTGATCAGTGGTTTAAATCCTCATGCAGGTGAGAATGGTTTTTTAGGAACAGAAGAAATAGATGAGATCATTCCTGCAATAGAGGAGTTAAAACCTGAAATAGATATAAAAGGTCCATTTCCTCCTGATATTGTATTTTTAAAGGCAAAAGATATTAAAGACTCAGTTGTGATCTCATGGTATCATGACCAGGGACTGATCCCTTTTAAGTTGCTTAATATTCATTCAGGAGTGAATATTACATTGGGTTTACCTTATATCAGGACCTCTCCTGATCATGGGACTGCATATGATATTGCAGGAAAGGGTGTTGCTGATCCTTCAAGTATGAAAGAGGCAATTAAATTAGCTGAGCAATTATTATATATTAATTAGGTTTTTTTTTCTCTTTTTATTTCTATTGCTTTTATGTATTTCATTGCTGTTCCCCAACAAGAGACCAGAGCGATTACAATACCCGGGAAACCATCGAGAATTCCCATTTTCCAGAAATAAAATCTCATGAAAGTAACTGGAGGAAGCAACAAAAATCTTAAAAAAAGTAACTTTGTTTTTTTTCTTACAATATCTTCTGCTTGCATTTTTGAATATCTGTTTATTCTCTTTATATGGTCTGTTATACTTCTATATGTAAAGTGAAGAATATCTCCATCAATTTTTTGAATTTTTCCATTTAAAATTAACCTTTCATGAATTCTACCTTGCCATCTGCTTTTGCTTTTTCTAAATAATCTAAGTTTCCTGTCTGGATACCATCCGGAGTGTTTTATCCATTTGTCCATATAAAAAGTCTTTCTATTGATAAGAAATCCGTCAGAATTCATCTCATGTTTTTGTTTTAATTTGATTATGTTCTCTTTCAGCTTTTTAGAAACCCTTTCATCTGCGTCAAGGTTTAAAACCCACTCGTTTTTTGCTTTTTCCATTGCAAGATTTTTTTGAGAGCCGTAGTCAATAAATTTCTTTTGAAATATTTTCACTTTGTATTTTTTTAATATATCTATTGTTTTATCTGTTGAAAATGAGTCTACAACCACAATTTCATCTGCAATTTCCGAACAGCTTTTTAAGGTTTGTTCGATCCTATCTTCTTCATTGTAAGTTATGATCACTATTGAAATTTTCATATAGAAAAAAATACATTAATCTGAATTTATTGTCAAATTTGCGTGTTTTTACCTTATGTATTATAATTGAACAAAGATGCTAAAAACACAGGATCAACGTTCTATATTCATTTTGGTTGTAATGCTCATTATTATAATCCTCTTTTTTGTTTACCTGTTTGTTCCTTCTGGAGGAAAAGAAAAAAATGATTTTTTAAAAAAAAAGGCTCATGAAACTATTAAAAAAAGCACATTGAAGTTGCAAGAAAAAAAACCTTCAGACAATCTATTTTATAAGTTTAATTTAGAAATAGAAGATGAACTTAATGAAATTTATAAGAGTATAATAGAATCAAATGAAACTTTTATAGATTACAAAACAGAAAGATTAAAAGAAATTATAAATAGACCTGAAATTGAAAAAAGGATGGGAAAAGATCAAAGAGCTTTTGTTAAGATACTGAATTGGTTAAAGAAACTAAGTTTTTTTGATTTAAATGAAATAAAAGAATTAGATTTTCCTGAAAAAGTTAAGCATAGATTGAGATTTAATGTTTATGTATCAATATTTATGATAAAAATAAAAGAAGAGGAAATTTTTGAAAATATTAATGAGGTTTCAAATAGAGAATTTGAAAAAATTGTTGATTTAAAGATTTATGATCTGATTAATAATGAGATTGATCAAGATTTCCAAATATTACCAATTTTATTTTATTTTAATAATATAGTTAAAAGGTTAAATGTTTATCCTAATAAAGATACGTTCCTTTTGTTTAAAGAGGGAATAAAAAATATTAAAGACTTGTCTATGCAAAAACCTTTGATAAAAATGAGAGATCTGTTAAATTTTTTATATGAATTTCAAAACTATAGAATAGAATGGACAGAGTATGATAAGCTTGATCCAGATGATATAAAAGTATATACGAATTTAAAATTAAAGACATTTCATTTTTTAAAACAGTATTACTTGGTTTTCCCGGATATTGAGAATATAAAAAATAATATATGGATAAAAGATCTGTGTGAATCAGATTCAGGTGATATTGAACTTGTAAGGTTTAAAATTTCAAATGAAGACCCTTCACAAAGCTTGAAAATAAAAAAGATCTTATATTCTGAGGATGGTTTGAATTTTATTGTACTTTTAAAAGAATTTAAGAGATTTAAAGATCATGGTTTTTTTAATAGAATTATAGAGAATAGATTGGAAGTGTATCTTAAAAATTTTAAAATTATTGATTTTTCCGAAGATAAAATTAATGAAGAATTATTTAAAAATAAATTAGAAAAGTTTGGTAATTATTTAAAGAGAAATATCTATAGAGCCTTAGAATAGTAGGGGCAGAGTTTTGAGTTTTAAGTGTTAAGTTTTAAGTTGAAAAAAGTAACAAGTAAAAAGTAGGATCTAGGATTTGGGGACTGGGATTTGGTAAAAAAAGCTGATGGCTGAATGCTGAACTCTGGAAATTGAATATCAAACCCGAAGTGAAAAGACAAAAGGAATCCCAGTCATGTGTGCACGAAACAAGCCCTGACCCAAAGTTTTTATAATTGATTTGCTTAGTTTATCTTCATATTATAAAATAATCAAATAATATCCGGAGGAAATTATGAAAAAAATTATTCTTGTTATTTTATGTATTTTTTTAAGTCTATTTCTTTTCAGCAAAGTTAAAACCTACAAAACAAAACATATTAACAGTCTCATTGAGCAGACAATTGAAATAGCTCCCTATGATTATAAGGGGGATATATATTTTTCACAAAATGTTAAGAAACAGCCCAAAGGAGGTGCTCTTGAAGATCTTATAAAGTATAATAGTTATTATATTCAATATTTTTTAAAGAGTTATGTTGATAACAAAGAGTTTAAGGTATTGAAATCCCTTATGAAGAATAAAAAAAAACTAAATAAAAAATTTATTGAAATAATTCTTAGAAATAAAAAATTTACAAACAGCTATAGATATTTTATCTCCTCCTATCTTGTATCAAAGGGCGCAAAAGTAAAAGGATTTAAGAAACATAAGAGAGAGGTTTCTACTTTAAGAGCTTTGAATACCCTTTCTAAGTTTTTTTATATCCATGTTTATAAAAAGGAGACTGGTTATAGAGGTCATATTTGTATAGGTATTAACGGCATTGAGGGAACTTCTCTTAAAAGGGATATTCCTCTCGAGGCCTTCTGTTTTAATACAGTATTTAGTAATATTAAGACTTCGGCAGCCTTTTTTTTAGATACTTCAAAAGCAATTTCAGATTTGGAACTGGGTTCAGATAAGGAAAAGGCAATATTAAGAGCTCAGGGAGCCATGTATTATGAGGCTTTTAAAAATCCCAGTTTACTGGAAATTTTAAAAAAGGAGTATCAAAAGAGAAAATCCTACCTTCCATTTACGATTAAGGGTATGTAAAGATGATAAAAGTTTTGAGTTTTGAGTGTTAAGTTTTGAGTTAAGAAAAACTGGCACTAAAAGCTATCTATTCATAAAGATTTGTACAAAATTGTTAATGAGCCAATTCGATCTATTGACAATGAACAATAATTCACCTAATATTTTATTGAGATGAAAAAAGGAATTTCCTATGAGATTGAAAAATTATTTTTATTTTACTTAATATTGAGATTTTATTGAAAAAATTTTATATTAGTAAAGGAGGTAAAAAATGTTCAAAAAAAATATTAATAAATTACTGTTATTAAAAAATAAGAGTTTTCATATATTTCTTCTCTCAGCATTTCTAATCTGCGTAATCTCCCTTTCCCTCTTTTCCCAATCAGCTTCCCCTAACGTAATAAGCCCAACCGGTGGCGACAAACTGGAATCTGGTAGGCCATATAAAATTGAATGGGCAAACATACGCGGATCTAAAGTGAATATTAACTTGATAGGACGGGGTGGTATTAGTAGCAAAATTGCCAGAGATGTTAAAAACACAGGTTCTTTCTTATGGAATGTTAGCTGTTCCCTCAAAGGTGAGGGTTTTATCATCTGGGTGATGTCAACCACAGCCAATTCCAGGGCCCGTTGTGATAATTTTGAAATTGTCAATCCTAGACAAATCATTGCCCCAAAAAAGGGAGACAATGTAAAATCAGGCTCAAAATTTACCATAAAATGGACAGGGTTTGATTGTAAAAATGTACGGATTACATTGTCGCTGTCGCAGAAGTATAAAAACAGGACCGCTCACCTTACATTTTCCACCCGTAATAAAGGATCATTTATTTGGGAGGTTCCCAGAAATTATAAAGGTGCTGACTTCCAGTTGTTTGTTAGGGACGTTTTCAAGCAATCATGTGTTGCCATCTCAGATTATTTTTATATCAATCCCTTTACCGTTAAGAAATCCCTAAAAACCCTTATAAGTACAAAAACCCTTATTTCCAAAGGACAAAAGACACTGACTCAGCCCACTCAGAGCACAACCACCAATAGAGTCAAGTTACTTCTGAGACCTCTGGGAAAGGAAATCCTTAAGGCTGGCAGCCCTTACGAAATTAAATGGACCGGTCTGCTTGGCGGGCCCAATGTTCGGATTATTCTAATTAAAAATAAAAAATTCCAAGCCAACCTCGCTTTGGATGCAAAGAATACCGGGTCATTTATCTGGAATATAGGACCCAATAAACAGGGATCAAATTATCAAATTAGAGTAACTGGATATCCTAAAAATACCAAAGATTATGTCATCTCCCAACCCTTTAGCATCATTCTGCCTGCCAGAGTAACCAAACCAAATCGTTATTTTACGGTACGATCCGGGGAAAAATTTATGATTAACTGGCGAAATTTTACCAGTAAAACCTTGATTATTGAATTATGGCAGGGAAAATTATTTAAACAGACCATTACAAGATCTGCCCCCAACACCAATAACTATGAATGGCCTGTGGCCAGCCATTACAATGGGTATGGTTTTAAAATTAAAATAAAATCCTCTACAAAATCCGGTGAGGTCGCTTTTTCAGAGAGTTTTAAAATCCTAAAAAAATAACCGGGAAAAGAACAAAAAAATAAACGGGGGTGGTGGCTGTAGGAAAAGGTAACGATGCTTGAAATCTTGAAAACTTTTTAAAACTTGACACATTTAAGAAGTTTTGAGTTAAGAAAAATTGACACTAAAAACTAGCTGTTCATAAATATTCTAAAGAGATTTTTATTTCGTTTCTTAATAAAAATAGGGACACATTCTATTTTTTGATTCTTATTCATCTGTTCCTTTACTATATTTAGTGGAGGTGTATGTGCAAGTGGGTGTAGGAGTTGAAATCTTTTATTTTAAGCATCACGATATCATTCATATATAATAAATTAAAGAAATACTTTTTTCCCAAAAGGTAAAAACTGTTTTGTGCCATAACCTTGTTTAATAATATTCAAAACCCTTTCATCATTTGATTCAAATATTGACCCAAAAATTTTTTTTATATTTTTATATTTAAACAAATCATTATTCATAATTGAAGATGGTCCTAAAAGAAATATATCACAATTAACTCCTGAATTATTAAGAATCTCCATAAATGTATTATTGAAAATTGTTGTTGCTGAAAGTATTATTGCATCTCCT
>JAUWNT010000221.1 GCA_030612495.1 Candidatus Aminicenantota bacterium | reverse complement strand
AGAAGATATGCTCAAGGCATTGGTATTCTTGCTAAAACTGACAAAATTGATGCCTATGTGATTGAAAGATATGCAAGAGAAGTAAAACCAAAAGCCAATTTTGAAGCCACAAAATCTCAACTAATGTTAAAACGGTTGATTACTAGAAGAAGCTCATTAAAAAGTACAATCGTAGCAGAAAAAAACAGAAAACGTATTGCAGAAAAACAAATAGTAAAAAGCATTAATCGAGTTATTAATTTTCTTGAAAAGGAAGTCAAGTTAATAGAAAAATCTATTGATCAGTTACTGCAACAAGATATTGGGTTACAAAAAAAAGTTGACGTACTTACCAAACAAAAAGGGATTGCCAAAATCACAGCATGCAGTCTTATAGGCCTCATGCCTGAACTGGGCTACCTTGACAAACAACAGGTAGCTTCTTTAGCAGGATTGGCTCCTTTCAGTAGAGACAGTGGTAAAATGAAAGGGAAAAGATTTATCCAGGCAGGTCGATTCCTGGTAAGAAAATCACTCTATATGCCAGCCTGGGTTGCTGTGATGTATGACCAAAAATTTAAACAAATCTACAATCGATTGACTGGGAGAGGGAAACCACCAAAGGTGGCCATTGTTGCTGTTATGAGAAAAATGATCATTGATGCAAACAAAAACTTGAAATTTTATTATAAAAATGTTCAAAAAAACTATTGACTTTTAAGACAGTCGCTACTTGCACTTGCACATAAAATTGATTATTATAAGATTTATTATAGAGGAGGTAATATGAGAAAATTTATTTTTATTTTTATATTATTTATTGGTTTTAATTTCCTTTTTCCACAAAAATTTAAGGATCTGGCAAAAACCCCTCCTATGGGATGGAATAGCTGGAATAAATTCGGTTGCAACATTAATGAAAATCTTATTAAAGAAATAGCAGATGCAATGGTTAAAAATGGAATGAAAGATGCTGGTTATGAATATATAGTTATAGATGATTGCTGGCAGATTGCAAGAGATAAACAGGGAAATATAATTGCTGATCCAAAAAGATTTCCTTCAGGTATAAAAGCCTTAGCTGATTACGTACATTCAAAAGGATTAAAATTTGGTTTATACTCTGATGCTGGAACATATACATGCCAGAAAAGGCCAGGTAGCAGAGGTTATGAATATCAGGATGCAAGAACTTATGCTTCATGGGGAGTTGATTATCTTAAATATGATTGGTGCTCTCATGGAAAACAAAATTCAGAAGCATCATACAAATTGATGAGGGATGCACTTTATGCTGCAGGAAGACCAATTGTTTTTAGTATTTGTGAATGGGGAACAACAAAACCATGGCTCTGGGCAAGAGATATAGGTAATCTCTGGAGAACAACAGAAGATATACAGGATTGCTGGGATTGTATCAATGATTGGGGTGGAATAGGATGGACATTGATACTTGATAAGCAATCAGGGCTTGAACAATATGCAGGCCCAGGTCATTGGAATGATCCTGATATGCTGGAAGTTGGCAATGGAGGAATGAGTGATAAAGAGTATAGAGCACACTTCAGTATGTGGTGTATGCTTTCTGCACCATTAATGGCAGGGAATGATATAAGAAATATGTCAGAATCTATAAAAAAGATATTAACAAATAAAGAGGTAATTTCTTTAGATCAAGATCCTTTAGGAAAGCAAGCATATAAGTATGGTGATTTCGGAGATTATGAAATCTGGGTAAAATTTTTAAAAGATGATGAACTTGCAATTGCTTTTTTAAATAGAGGTAATAGACCTATAAATATAATCGTCAACTGGAAAAACATTTTAAAAAAAACAGGATTAAGAAAAAATGTTTATAAATTAAAAGATCTATGGAAGCATAAAATAATTGGAAATACAAAATCAATTTTTAAAACAAAAATCACATCACATGATATTCTTTTATTAAGACTCAAAAAAATCCCGTAAAATAAACTATCTTATAAAAAAAATCATTTTTTCTATTTGAATACTCTATTGAAATCTCTTGGTATATGAAGTTTTAATAAAAGTATTTTGGAATAGTTTTGAAAGTCATTGTCATAGGTAAATATAGCCAATTTATTTATTTTTGCAATAGCACATATTAAAAAATCAATGTGAGACCCTTGAATGCCTTTTTTTCTGCATTTATTATAAAATTCAGAAGCAAGTTCATAATCAATTGAATTGATTGGAAAATCTATAAAGGCTCTCAATTTGTCTTTCAGTTTATTAAACTGTAATGTATTTGAAATTCCTGATAAAACCTCTTGTCTTACAGGACCAATTAATATTGCCCGTGTTTCATTAATAAGTTCTTTTAACTCTTTTAGATATAATTCTTCTTTTTTATCTTCAATCTTTTTTTTACGACGAAATGCTAAAGACCATATTGAAGTGTCAATAAGGACTTTCACTTTCTAATCCTTTGTGCTTTATAATCATAATCTTTATCATAATCAATCTTTCCAAATATTTTTATAATCTCCAATTGTTTTCTGCGCTGAATATATTCCTTTAATGCTTCAGTTACAGCTGATTTTTTAGTTCTGTGATTTCCAATTTTTTGAGCTTCCAAGATAAGCCTATCATCTATTGCTAAGTTTGTTGCCATCTTTTCCTCCCACACATAATAATACACTTTATTTTGTGTGAATTCAACTAATTTTATTTAGAAAATATAAAAATATTTAAAAGAGTAAAGGGATAGTCACATACACCTGC
>JAUWNT010000166.1 GCA_030612495.1 Candidatus Aminicenantota bacterium | reverse complement strand
ATTTTGTCAATTCTGATTTCAGCCATTGAAGCAGATTTTAATTACTTAAAAAAAGCTACAAAAACAACTGATGGAAATTTAAGTTCACACCTGTCAAAGCTGGAAAGGGAGGGATTTATTGAAATAAAAAAGAGTTTTTCTGAAAAAAAGCCCCTTACAACTTGCCAAATTACAAAAAAAGGTAAAAAAGCCTTTTTAAAATACATTAATATTATTGATGATGTAATTAATATTGCCAGATCTGCTAAAACTGAAAACAATGACAAAAACTAATTTTATAGCTTTTTTTATATTATTCTTGTACTTTTATTATTTTTAGAAATTCATCTGCTATCATTACTGAAATATCAGCCTTTTTAAAATCCTTCTTATTCCGTGTAAGAAGATATCTAATATTATTTTCCTTAGCTACATAAAACTGAATTGCATCTTCAAAGTCAGAAAAATCAGATGCTAAAGCTAATTCAATTATTTTTTCATCAACTGGTAAAATATTGACAAGTAATTTTAGTTTCAATAAACTTTTCAAAGCTGTATCCTTATTACTCATTTTCCTTATAATATAATGTAAATTAGCAAAAATTATTGGCGATACATATGCTTTTATTTTTTTTGAATCAATAAGTGTGAAAAGCTCAGCAGCATATGGATAATGAGGTTCTCTTTTAGCTAATAGATCAAGTATAATGTCAGTGTCAATAAAGATTTTTCTCATTACTTATATTTCTCTGATAAATAACTGCTATAGGAATCTTTGAAATTGAATTCTATATCTAAATTGATAACACCTGAAAGTTCTTCAACTAAAGGTGTATATTTTTTTTTACCTCCTTTTTTTTCAATTAATGTCATAAAATATTTTTCAACCATTTTGGATAAGCTTGCATTTCTTTTCTTTGCGTATTTTTTTGCAGAATCAATAACATTTTTGTTTAACTTTAAAGTTAATTTTGAGTTCATTTACAACCCCCATACGTATTAAATATAACATAATTATACGTATTTGTCAACTTTTTTTTAATTTTGCTTTATTAGTTCCCCTATGCTTTTGTTGAACGCAGATTTGCTAATGCTTTGCCAGCTTCTGGGGCAAGTTTAATGAAATCTGATAATTTGTCGCATATATATTCATCACAAAAAGCACAATTCTCAAGACCTTTCGTAAAACAACATTTACGAATTTCACATACATTTTCTGTGTAGAAAAACTTTCTCCCGTCACTCCTGCAACCATCGCAGTTGATATTTTCAGCTTTGATGTCTGAGTTATATTGCACTGACCATTTCTTTGCTACTTCAGCGCGTTTAACATCATCATTCGCTTGAGTAGCTAAATACGCTTCACATTTGGAACAATCCAATCCACAACATGCAATCATTTTTTTGCCTCCTTTTTTATTTATTTTTATAGCTAAACTCTCTTTATATTGTTATATACAAGATATTATTCTGACATACGGAAATTTTTATGTCAATTAATGCACTAAAAGTGGTTTAAAACCTTGACCCCCATTTCGTTCTAACTTAAATTGGATAGGGAGATGCCCAGGAGGCGGATTTTTTTTTGGCCAGCTTCTGTTTTATTAAGTAGAGCCAGAGCATTGTGTAAAATGGTTGAGGCTTCATCACAGTAAAAGGATAGGGTGATAGAACGGGTGACCTGGATAAAATCATAATATTTGACCTTCAAAGTAATAGTTTTGGCTTTTTTCTGATATTTTTTAAGCCATGTGGATATCTCATCAGCAAACTTTTGTATGTATTCCTGCATGGTTTTTAAATCATTGATATCCTGGGCAAAGGTTCGTTCAGTTCCTATTGATTTTCTGACTCTGTGGGGATTTACTGGCCTGTTATCCAAATTATGCACAATCTGATAAAAATAATTTCCATTTTTACCAAAATTTGCTTCCAGATATTGAAGACTTTTTTGTTTTAAATCCCAACCGGTCTTAATTCCTAATTTGACCATTTTTTTTTCGGTCACCTTACCTACACCGAAAAATTTTCGGATAGAGAGTTTATTAATAAACCGGTCAGCATTCCTGGGAGTAATCACTGTCAATCCATCGGGTTTTTTATAATCCGATGCTACCTTGGCTAAAAATTTATTAAAAGAGACACCAGCAGAAGCGGTTAACAGAGTTTTTTGAAATATCTTTTCCTTAATCTCTTTAGCGATTTCTGTGGCGTAAGGGATATTTTTTTTATTTTCAGTAACATCTAAAAAAGCTTCATCCAGGGACATAGGCTCAACCAGATCAGTATATTGAAAAAAAATTTCTCTGATCTGTTGAGAAACAGCTTTGTACTTTGAAAAATTGGGGGGTAAAAAAATAGCCTGGGGGCATAAACGATAGGCCTGTATGCAGGGCATGGCCGAGTGAATTCCTAACTTACGGGCTTCATAGGAACAGGTAGAGACCACCCCCCTGGAATTGGGCTCCCCTCCTACAACAACCGGTTTCCCCTTTAAACCCGGATTATCTCTTACTTCAACCGCAGCATAAAAAGCATCCATATCAATATGGATAATTTTACGATGTTGAACTGTACTTTCGCTTCCTGTTTGCATACATCTCTAATATAAAATATTCTCTTTTTTTTATCAAATTCAATACTAAATCACGTTGAAATTAAAAATTTTAAATATAAAAAATAAATTACTGGTCCCCTTTTTTAACTTCTTCAATGGCTTGTATAAGAAGCTCAGAAACATTCATTCGATTCGCAGCCTTTTTCAAATAATCATAGTTTAGACGTTTACCCTGAACTTGGAGCACACCGATTACATCTTTCCATTGTCTCTCCGAAACTCTGTCACCTAGCTCATACCAATGCAACTTGTGTATAATTATGTCCTCTGCACTTGTAAGATATAGATTTTGTTTTTCAGAAATTCTGTAGCTTTTCCGCCTGGACATTTCTTCTTTTGAAGCCTGATCCTGTTTTAATATAAATATGTCAACCTTGAACATGGTTTCCAGGTGGATAATATTGAATGATGTACAGCGCGATAAAGCCTCTTTAATCATATCTTCATCAATGTAAAAATCCTTTTTTAGAATGTTGACTAATTCTTTAACTTTATTTGGTTTGATGTCTGCGACAATATCAATGTCCTGGGTCGCTCTGGGAATTCCATGAAGAGAACTGGCAAGAGAACCTCCAATCATATAATGAATTTTAAGGTCCAGAAAAACCTCTGCAATTTGCTTTGTAATTTGAAGGGGTTCTCCGAGAATCATATCAATAGCCTTTCTCTTGGGGATCCCAGCCAAAAACCTTTATCATTATTTCCCGATTTAGCCACAACGATGCCAAGCGTAATCGCTGCTCCTTTTCTGATATATTTCCATACTGTTTCCGTATTCGAGCCAATGCAATTTGTTGTATAGATTTATTTAATTCACTTACTTTTTGTAACTTCTGCTGGGGAGTCATTTTCCGGTATCCTTCAATAATCATTTTCTCAATTTTTGGATGTGTATCTTGTATTTGTTTTTTCATTTGGGTGTTTCTTCTCTTTTTCCTCAATAGAATATTATCATAATTTTAGAATATTTCAAATTATGCCAATTTATTCTTAAACATAACTCTTTTTTAGGTTGCTATTCCCTAAAATCTCAATGATAGACAACTCAATCCACCATTCAATTTGCGGAATTCAGATACATCGACTTCAGCTATCGAGTAGCCAGCGGCTATAATTTTCTGTTTTGTATTCGGGTACCCTTTTGGAATTAATACTTTATCATTTATCCATATACAATTGGCTGCATAACTTTCTTCTTCAGGAATTTCTATAATGTTAAACTTCTTAAATTCCGGATTAGATAAAAATTCTCCACAAACCACTAAATTGTTATTTTCTAAATAGGCCAAACCTGTTTTTAAATGAAGTACTTTTTCCAATTTTATTACCGAGCCACTCATCCCATATTTATTTAAGATGCGTATGACTTGTTCTGCCCCCTTTAAATTCGTCCGTACAGATAAACCTATATAAAAATGACTTTCAACCATCATTATATCACCAGCTTCGACTGTTCCGGGTGATATTATTTCTTCAATGTTAGAATAGTATTCTTGAACAACTCTCTTCATTCCGATGATTTCACCTCTCCGAGATGGCGCCCCCGGATTAGTGATAATTGCACAATGCGGAGTTAACAAAGCCGTATCTTCCACAAATGTGGAATCTGGAAAATTTTCATTTGCTTCCAATTCCTTTACGTTTAGTCCACACTCCCTCAACGCACAAACATAAGATTTATGTTGACCA
>JAUWNT010000266.1 GCA_030612495.1 Candidatus Aminicenantota bacterium | reverse complement strand
TCAGAGAATATTAAAAAAAAACCTATAAAATCCCTGACAAAAGATGGATTATATAAAAAATATCCAATAGTAATAAATAAAGAAAAAATATTATTTGTTGGAAATAATTACAAAAAATACCCGGGAATCTTTGAATTAAATACCATAACAGGAAAAACAAAAAGGTTAATTAAAAAATCAACTATAAGCGGATTATACTATTCAAAAGTTAATAACAAATTATATTTTTCTTCAGTTGACTATGTTAAATCATATTATAAATACTCTGATATATATGAATATGACTTAAGCACAGCAAGATTAAAAAGATTATCAAAAGGTAAAAGGCTTTTTTATCCAATACGAATAGATAAATCAAACAAATTTTATTGTGTTAAAAGAGTAAAAAGCAAATCATTTATTGTTTTATTTGATATGTTAAGCAAAAACGAAAAGATCATTTCAAAAGGCTTTGATTCAATCTCACATATTTCTCTATCTAATGATAAAAAGTTTATTGCAGCATCAATAAAAAGAAACAACTCAAATTGGAGCATTGCCATTTTTAGTAATAAAGGGAAACTAATAGAGATTTTAAATGATAATAACATGAAAAGTTATTATCCTTATTGGAAAAATCCCAATGAAATCTACTTTATAACCGAGTTTGAAAAACAATACAGATTGGCCTTTATAAAACTCAAACAAAAAAAATGCTACATCTATAATGACAAAAGAATCCCTTCTATAAAATACTTCTCATTTCCAGACAAATCAAACAAAACAATAGTATCATTCTTTAATTCAAATGGATTCGATATTGGGTTATTAAATCTTTCAGAGTTTGACCCAAAAGAGGTATATTTCAATAAAAGCTCAAATAATGAAAAAAAACTACTATTTAACAAATTTTATAGGATAAAAAAATATAATTTTATAAGAGAGCTTGCACCAAAATATTTAATGTATGATTTCAGGGATGGAGGGAAATACTATCAGCCGGGTATCTACATGTCTGGAAACGATATTCTATTTAACCATTTCTTCATTTTTAAAGCTTATTATGGACTAAAAACTAATAGATTTAGCTACAATTTCACTTATTGTTTTGATGCTTTATATCCTTCTTTAATATTTCAATACAAGAATTACTCAAATTTATACAATAATGATAATAACCAACAATATCTGAATATAGAAAAAAAATTAAAAGTTGGATGCTTATTTCCCATATCAATAAGGGAGAAATCTCAATATTATTTATACTCAGATATATATTTTGAGAAGGATGCAAATAAATTTTTTGATTCTCAAGAACAATTTCATCAAAATTTAAATGGGATAAAATTTTCTTTCACTTTCAATTCCTCTAAAAGATATTACGATTCTATATCTGATTCAGATGGAACTCGTTTTACTATATCATACATAAGGGATGACAAAATTCTTGGCAGTAATTTTAACATAAATACAGCATCTTTGGAATTAAAGCAATTTGTTTCTATATCCAGACCAAATGTTCTGGCATTAAGGCTCGGGATTAATGAATCCTGGGGACAGGCAAAACGTTTATTTTACATGGGGGGTTTTGAAATAGAGCAAAATCTCATTTCAGATGAAAATAACATATTTAGACTGATGAGAGGATTCCCATCTGGCTATTTTTATGGGACTGGTGGTTATATTTTTAATTTAGAATATAGAATTTCCTTAATGAAAATAGAAAGGGCTATATGGAT